>NZ_JAEKCY010000032.1:0-43284 GCF_016405475.1 Pseudomonas sp. MF6767
CATTCGTGCCTTCGCGGATGGGTCAGGCGGTGTGCAGCCCAGCCTGCGCGCTCATCGACGGGCCACGACATGCGCCAAAGGCACGCAAGGCCCTGGCCGACATTGAGCGCAAGGACATCAAGGTCCGCAAGGAGAAGCTGAAGAGCAGGGCGGATCATGCCAAGGACACTCAGCAGTCCTTCAACGAATGGGTGCGCCTACGTGATGCCGATCTGCCTTGCGTGAGCTGTGGTCGCCACCATGACGGCCAATATCACGCTGGGCACTATCGGACTGTTGCGGCAAACCCAGCCATCAGATTCGAGCCGCTGAATGTCCACAAGCAATGCGCTCCATGCAACAACCACAAGTCGGGCGACATCGTGAATTACCGCATTGAGCTGGTGAAGCGTATCGGCGCCGAGGCTGTCGAGTGGCTGGAAGGGCCGCATGAGCCCAAGAAGTACACCGTCGAGCAACTGAAGGCGATGACCGCCGAATACCGGGCAAAGACCAGAGAACTCAAGAAGGGGCAGGCAGCATGAAACTGATCAACGCACGTCAAGCGTGGACTGATGCGCAACACGAATCTAACGCCTCAATCAGTGCTGCGGCGGCTGATCGGGCCAAGTCCGCAACCGTAGTCAGGAAGGAAAAGGCAGCACTCCGCGAGATCATCTTCGCTGCCCAGGGCGAGGACAAGGAAGAGCGCATCATGGCTGTGCGCCAGAAGATCAGCATTGCCGAAACACGGCGCGCACCGATTGGCCGCTCCACACATCGCGCAGCTCACCTTCTCACCATGGGGAAGGTGCAGAAGGCAATCGAGTCGCTGCCGTTCCAGGTGCAGCAGCTGGGGCACTACCTCTACCACCCATGCATGACTGTCGTGCACATGCTCAACGCCGAAAAGCTGATTTGGTCGGATACGGACTTTGGCGCGCTCACCGATGCCAAGGCAGCGAAGGTTCATTGCCTCATCACATGCGCCCTGCAGTCCTACAAGGTGGAGGTGAGCGGCGGTGATACGTGGGGCCCGGCTCGAGTGTCTGACGCCATGATGAAGCTGTATGGGGTCACCATCGAGCCCAAGCACTGGGATCGTGACTGGCTCGATATCTGGAATTTCCTGCGAAAGTCTATCGAGGAAGTGGATATTCAGGCGCAAGAGCCAGTATGGCAGGTGATTCACTCTGAAAATTCAGAGGATGCGGCATAAAGTTGTTGCCATGGTGGGGAATTCGATGTACTTTTCCCACACTGCGCAACTTACCTCCAGCGCACGACCACTTCGAAGCCCGGCCACAGTGCCGGGTTTTTTATTGCATCGAATTCAACCTTCTGGAGCTGCGCATGAAGCTGAAAGCCAAAAGCAATCTGCTGGAGCGCGCCAGAAAGGCTTGGGAGGCGGTCGCACGCCAAGTTGGCGAGACCGACTTCTCGCGCAATCCGCGCACCGGCGAGTATCTGCACCCCGGTGTCGCCATGGGTTGGCGGATCCACAAAAAGAATCTGTAGTCGTCCCCCTGATTTTTGCGTGGTAGAGCAGCGGTCAGCTCGTCGGGCTCATATCCCGAAGGTCGATGGTTCGAATCCATCCCTCGCAACCAATTCAAAGGTTCTCATTGAGGGCCTATTGAGGCCTCGGCATTGATCGGGGCCTTCTTGTTTTCGGCCCCGCCACACCCTTCGCTCTGAGCTGGGAGTGCCGCCGGGGCTGATCTATTCGCCGCTGCTCCCCAGCGTTTGGCCGCCACCTGACGGCCTTTTTTATTCATCATGCCCACGGAGTAGCGCGCATGGAGTTTCTACAGCGCCTGTTCGATAAGCTCGACTGGGCATTCGCTGGGCTTGTGGGCGCGATCGCCGCCAGCTTTTGGCACCGGGATGACCTGGTAGATCGAAAGGCCTGGACCATCTTTATTTTCTCCGGTGCCGTCTGCGCTCATTACCTGACCGGGCTGATCAGCGCCTACCTGGGTGTGGTCGAGCCGCGCAGTGTTGCCGGCATTGGCTTCCTGCTGGGTACATTCGGCGGATCTCTCATTGCAGCCATAACCCGAGCAATCAAAGCGGCCGACCTTTGGGCGTTCATTCGTCAGCGGTTCGGCGGGGGTAACCCACCATGAATCTCGAACTGATCAACTCCATCGCCTGCGGCCTGATTGCGCTGTGGGCGACCTGGTGCGTACTGAGCGGGAAGGTGAGGGACGGTATCCTCGGGAAGCTGATTTACACCACGATCGCCATCACCGGTTTCGTCGTGTCGGTGCGCAGCCAGAACATTTTCTTTGGCCCGACCACTGCTGGCCTGACGCTGCATGTCGCCCTGGCCATGGCCGGCGCCCGCCACATCTTCATGGTCACGTACTGGCAGACGGTGAAGACCTGGCTGTGCAAGACGCTTAACTGCGAGCACTGCATGACGTGTGCCGATGAGCTAAAGCGCAAAGCCGATTAAACCAAAGGCGCCCGGTACTGCCGGCGCCGATCTATTGAGGATGGCCCGAATGGATTACGTCCTCGGTGACCATACCTACTCAGCCAGCTACCAAGACCTCCGCGAAGAGTATGCCCGATACGTCCAGATGACTGACAAGCGCTTCCTGAAGGAACTGCCTGGAGCTATGCACTTCGCGGTGTTCGTGTGTTGGTTCAAGGAACTGCCGACAAGCCAGGTGCTTTCTGATGAGGGGATCGTCCATCAACTGGCCCACCTTATCCATTTGAAGGGTGAGCCGATTGTGATGGGCAGACTCGGAGATATCCGGGAGCTGTTCGATCAGCAGTTGCGGCTTGCACCGTAATCCGCGCCACGTTTTCGAATGCGCCAAATCGTGGCGCGAGATAGGTCACATGAAAGTAATCGTCACCAAGCTACAGGGATCGGCTGAAGTCGAGTTCCTGCGTGAGGGTGTGGTCGTTCACCGCGAGCGGTTCACCGGTAAGGTCACCTCCGAGTACCGCCGCACCATTGCGTTCAATGAGGCGTTCGATACTCACAGGTGCCGGTTCGTGACGGCCATGCCTGCTGATCGGGCGTTCCAGTATGAGGTATCACCATGAGCGACCAGTCAGGCGAACATGTGCATTGGGCCGATGATGGTCGAGGGCGGCGCGAGGTCTTCCTTGACGGAGAGCGCCTTGAGTGTGTGACCTACTGCGACACCATGTCGGGTATCGCTGTTGTTGCTGACCAGCCCATCAAGTCATCCGATGGCGAGCATGTCGACTCCCGACCCGTATGGGGTGAGATCAAGGTTATAGGCATCGAATGATCATTGAATGACGTTCGAATGCATTGAATGAATCGTTCTGCGAAAACCAACCCCATGAATGAGGCTGACTATGGCCCTATGCGGCGCATCCAAGCGCGGCAACGGGGAACCATGCAAGCGTCACGCGATACCGGGTTCCTCTCGCTGCAAGCTACACGGCGGCAAGAGTTCAGGCCCCAAGGAACAGAGGGGCAACAAGAACGCTGCAAAGCCCGGCTCGATCTACAGCCGATTCCTGACTGACGAAGAGAACGACATGCTTGCCAGCATCGAGCTGGGGCGCGTGGACGATGAGTTGCGGCTGACGAGAGTGCGCTTGATGCGTGCGCTGGCCAGGGAGAACGAATTTGGCAACACGCTGGAAGTGGAGTCGGAGAAGGAAGAGCCGATCCTGGTCAGCGGCAAAGAGACCGCGCTCACATCGATAACGACTACGAGCAAGGTTCGCGATTACTCCAGCCTGATCGACCGCCTCACTGCACGCGTCGAGAGCCTGGAGCGGACAAAGGAAGACCTGGAGACGCGCCGCCTCACCAACGAGAAGCTGCGCCGCGAACTGGAAGACCCGAATAAGGGCCTGCCCGAGCCTAAGCAAGTAATCATCGGGGTAGAAGATGCAAGCGACCCTGAAGCTGAATAAGCCCCAGTTCGAGTTCATCAGTCACCCCAAGAAGTTTTCGGCGTTCGTCGGCGGCTACCGTAGCGGTAAGACTTTCGTGGGCTGTGTTCGGCTCTGCATCAACGCGCTGGAGAACCCTGGCATTCCCCAGGGCTATTTCGCGCCGACCTATCCGCAGATCGCTGACATCTTCTACGACACCATGCCGGTGGTCGCGGAGGCGTTTGGCCTGTTCGCCGACATCGTGCCGAGTAAGAAGCGCGTGTACCTGCGTGATAACCGAGGCCGGTGCCTATCGACCATCGTTTGCAAGAGCATGGAGCATCCGCACCGCATCGTCGGCTTCAACATCGCGCATGCACTGGTCGACGAGATCGACTGTATGCCGATCAAGAAGGCCGATAGCGCCTGGAAGAAGATCATTGCGCGGATGTCCACTGTGTGGCCTGGCCGCGACATGAACACCATCGACGTCACCACGACGCCGGAGGGCTTCAACTGGGTGTACCGCAAGTTCGTCAAGGAGCTTGCATCCAATCCGAGCCAGCGCCCGCTGTACGGCATCGTGCACGCCTCGACGCGGCAGAACGCAAAGAACCTGCCGAAGGACTACATCAAGTCGCTGCGCGAGTCCTACCCGGCGAACCTGGTGGACGCGTACATCGATGGCCTGTTCGTAAACCTGACCTCGGGCAGCGTGTACCCGAACTTCTGCCGCAAGCAGAACCACACAGACGCGACCATTCGCCCGGGCGAGCAGCTGCACGTCGGCATGGACTTCAACATCAGCCGGATGGCCGCGACGGTGCATGTCATTCGTGACGGTCTCCCGCTGCTACTCGAGGAAGCCACGCACCTTTTCGACACGCCGGCGATGATCGTCGAGCTGAAGCGCCGCTTCCCTGGGCACAGCATCACGGTCTATCCGGACGCCAGCGGCAAGAACCGCAAGAGCGTGAACGGCAGCGAGTCAGATCACAGTCTGCTCCGCGCCGCCGGCTTCATGGTGATGGTGAACCCGTCGAACCCAGCGGTTAGGGACCGGGTACTGGCCGTGAACGCCATGTTCCTGAATATCGACCATAAGCGCCGCTACCTGGTGAACACCGACAACTGCCCAGTAACCACCCAGGTGCTGGAGCAACAGGCATACACCGAAAACGGCGAACCCAACAAGGACAGCACTGAAGACCCGGTCGACGCACTCGGTTACTTCATTGTCCAGCGCTTCCCGATTGCGGGCAGCTACACACTCGCAAACGTGAGCAACTCATGAGCGCATTCAGCTACCTGAAAGACAGCCTGCAGAACCTGGTCGCAGGACTGGGTACTGCGCGCGACAAGGCATCTCACTCGCACTATGCCATCCCGGAGATGGACGACCAGCAGCTGCTGAACGCCTTCCGTGGTTCGTGGACGGCGCAGAAGGGCGTGACCATCCCCGCGGTGGACGCGTGCCGTAACTGGCGCAGCTGGCAGGCCGACAAGGGCCAGATCGAACTGATCGAGGCCGAAGAAGACCGCCTGAACGTCAAGGGCAAGGTGCTTGAGGCCCTATTTAAGGCCCGTCTGTTTGGTGGTGCTGCTGTATTCATCGGCACCGGTGAGCGTGATACGGCATCCGAGTTGAACCCTGAGCGCGTCAAGCAGGGAGGCGTGAAGTACCTCACTGTCATGACCCGCCGGCAACTCAGCGCGACCGAGATTGAACAAGACCCGCAGAGCCCGCGCTTTGGCAAGCCCAAGGCTTACCGTTTGCCGGGCAGCCAGGTTGAGATCCACCCGTCGCGACTGGTGATCTTCATTGGCACGCCACACCCTGACCCTGAGTTTGCTGTCGGTTGCGGCTTCGGCTGGGGTGACTCGGTGCTGCTGGCAGCCATGCCTGCCGTGCGTCACTACGACGAGACGGTGGCCAACGTGGTCAGCCTGGTCTACGAGGCCAAGATCGACGTCATCAACATTCCGAACCTGATGTCGAGCATGCAGGACAAGAACTACGAGCGCTTGCTGCTGGAGCGCTTGCGTCTGGCTGCTACCGCCAAGGGTATCAACGGCACACTGATCCTCGACGGCGCCGAGACCCACAGCTCCAAGTCGGCCAGCTTCGGCAATTTGCCCGAGGTCATCGCCAAGACAGAGCAGGGGGTGTCCGGTGCGTTCGATATCCCCGGCACCCGCATGTTCGGCCAGTCCTCCACGGGCCTGGGCGCCAACGGCGAAGAGAACACCCGCAACTACTACGACAACGTCGCGTCGCGCCAGAAGCTGGAGATCAAGCCCGCCATGAGCGTGCTGGATGAGTGCCTGATCCGCTCAGCACTGGGCGTCCGGCCCAAGGAGATCCACTACTCATGGGCGCCACTGTGGCAGGCCACGGCCAAAGAGCGGGCAGACATCGGCAAGACCACCGCCGACACCATCAAGGCGCTGAAGGATTCGGGCCTGTTCCCTGAGGACGCGCTATCAGCTGCATCGGTGAACCTGCTGGTGGAGCTGAGCGTGATGCCTGGGCTGGAAGCGGCCATCGACCAGTTCGGCGCAGAGCTTCCGGACGAAGAGGGCGGTGATGATCTTCCGTCCTCACCAGGCGCCGAAAAACCAGACCCTGAGGAAATCATCCCATGATCTTTACCGACTCCGTGCCTGTCTCCGGTGTTCGACGCACGGCAGACGGCTACCTGGTGGCCGAGGCCTTCGTCGCACGCACCGGTATTCAGGATTACCTCGGCTCCGAGATTGACCCGAACAACGAGCACGGCCTGCGGGATGTTCCCATCGTCAAGGTGTACCGGCCAGAGAGCTCGGTGTTCCACAAGGACGCGATGAACTCCTATGCCTATCGGCCCATGACCAACGACCACCCGGGCGGCGACGGTGTCAACTCCCAGAACTGGAAGGACGTGGCTGTCGGTAACACGGGCGGCGAGGTTATCCGTGATGGTCAGCGGGTGAAGGTGCCCCTGGTCCTCATGGATGCCACCGCCATCTCGGACTTCGAAGCAGGAAAACGACAACTTTCCATGGGCTATGGCGCTGAGATCATCTTCCAAGATGGCGTAACGCCAGAGGGCGATCCTTATCACGTCAGTCTTGGCCCAATGAAAATGAATCACCTCAGCCTGGTGCACAGCGCGCGGGCTGGCGAAGAGTTTCGTATCGGTGATAGCAAACCAAATACCCCAACAGGAGGCCATGACATGGCTGATGCACTGCGAAAACTCCTTGTCGATGGCATCTCCATTGATGTCACCGAGCAAGGCGCCCAGGCCATCGAGAAGCTGAACACCAAGCTTGCCGATGCTGCCACCGCCACCAAGACCCTGACCGACGCGCACGCTACTGCGATTGCGCTGAAGGACGGCGAACTGGCCAAGAAAGACGACGAGATCACCAAGCTGAAAGCGGCTGTGATCAGCGATGCCGATATCGACAAGCGCGTCACCGCACGTGCTGACCTGCTCACCAAGGCCAAAACCATCGCCGATGCCGACTACACCGGCAAGACCGATGCCGAGATTCGCAAGGCCGTGGTCATCGCTAAGCTGGGTGATGCAGCCGTAACGGGCAAGGCCGACGCCTACATCGATGCGCGCTTCGAGATCCTGGTGGAAGACGCCGCGAAAGACCCGGCCGCTGACCCATTCCGCAAGCACATGATTCAGCAGGACGCCAACACCACCGGCAATCCTGCAGCCGAAGCGCGCGCGAAGATGCTGGCCGACTTCAACTCCACTCAGCCCGCCAAGTAAGGAGCCATCATGGCCGCTTATCAAACGACTTACTCTGATCGTCCAGCCAAGGGCCTGCATGGTGCCTCGGCGAACGAAGAGATCAAGAACGACATCAGCCGCACCATCGAAAACGCTTCCGGCGTTCGCTTCGGCGAGCCAGTGATGCGAGGTGCTGGCGACCATGGCGTGATTCCATTTGCTGCCGGCGGCAAGTTTGTCGGTATTGCCAAACTCAACCCGGCTGTTCCAGCGGTAGCGGCTGGCTCGACTCTGGTCGACGGCTACCCGCAGTACTTCACCGCTGCCATCCGTGAGCGCGGCCAGATGTACGTGCAGGTCGGCGCCCCGGTTGTCGACGGTGATCCCGTTTACTACATCACCGCCACCAACAAATACACCAACGCCGCCGGCACCGGCATCGTTGGCCCTTTCGCAAATGTCTTCTTCGATACCACTGGTGCCGCTGACGACATCGTCGAAATCTCCATCAAGAACCGGAGCGCATAACATGCGACAAGCATTCGCAGACGCTCAAGCAGCGTTGCCATTCGTTGTAGCCCAAGGCCGCAACATCGAAACCGCGATCTATGAAGCTCGCTACCCGGAATACAGCTACCGCGACCTGATGCCTGTCGTAACCGAAGGCAACCAGTGGGCGATCGGTACCCAGTTCTACAGCATGCAACTCGCGGGCGAAGCCAAGTTCCTGTCCGGCGCCGCGAACGATATGCCGTTCAACCAGGTTTCCTTCGGTGAAGGCTCGCACGACTACGCCATGATCGGCTCCGGCTGGGAGTGGAACCTGGAAGAGGTCAATCAGGCCGCGCTGTATGGTCGCAACCTGAACGACCTCAAGGCCATGTCGGCAAGTCGCTCCACCGAGCGCCTGCTCTACGACATCGCAACCACCGGTAGCACCGAGAAAAACTGGCGTGGTTTTGTCAACCAGTCCAACGTGCAGACCATCACCGCGGCGGCCACCGGCACCGGCAGTTCTACTCTGTTCGCGGACAAGACTCCGCAGCAGATCCTGATCGATCTCAACGGTCTGCTCAAGCTGGTGCCGCAGGCTTCGAACAACGTAGAACTGGCTGACACCTTGTCCCTGCCTCTGGAGGTGATGGATTACATTGCCACCGTGTTTGTGGGCACCGAAGCGAATAGCCCGACCATTCTGGAGCGCTTCCGCACCTCCAACGTTTACACGGCGCGCACCGGTCGACCGCTGACCATTACCACTGCCGACTCCCTGTCGACCGCTGGTGCTGGTGGTGGCGGGCGTATCGTGGCCTACCGCAAGGCGCTGGACGTGATCCGCTTCCACCTTCCAATGCCTCGCATGGTGCTGCCGGTTCACCAGAAGGCCATCATGGGCTTCGAGACCGGCATCATCGCGCGTACCGGTGGTGTCGAAGTTCGCCTGCCAGGCGCCATGGCTTACATGGACGGCGTGTCCGAGCCTGCATAAGGGGGTTGTCATGAAAGTGAAAGTCACCAACAGCGGTCTTTGCCCGCGGGGCATTTGGGCATTGGGCGCGATCAAACTGATCGGCATTGGCGCAAGCCGTGAACTGACCTTGACCGAGGAAGATCTTGAGCAGGCCAAGAAGGTCGAAGCGCTCAGTTTCGAGGTGGTCGAAGCGCCAGCAGCAGATGAAAAGGCCGATCTGCTCGCCAAGCTGAAGGCGCTGGGCATCGACGCAGCTGGCAACAGCAAAGTCGAAACCCTGCGCAAAAAGCTGGAAGAGGCCGAGGCCGCTGCTGAAAAGCAGAAGGTCATGGATGAGCTGACCGCGCTGAATGTCGAGTTCGAAAAGGAAGCGAGTCTGGAAGACCTCCAGGCAGCACTCGCTGCCGCCAAGGCGTAACACCCCGCAAAACCCGGAGCGCAAGTCGCTCCACCTATTCGAGATCTCCCGATGCCAGACTTTTACGGAACCGTCGCAGAAGCCGACGCCTATCACGCTGCGCGCGCGAATACCGCCTGGGCTGGTGATGAAGTGGCGAAGCAGGCCGCACTGATCCGGGCATCGGTCTACATCGACGGCCGCTACCGGAAGCTTCTTGCTTCTGGCGTGTGGCAGTCATTGTTCCCCGGCGTGAAGACCGAGGGCAGAGGGCAAGCCAGGGAGTGGCCGCGCACAGGAGCTTATGACTACGAGGGCAACCAGATCCCAGCTGACCAGGTGCCCGTCGAGGTTGAGCAGGCAACGTACGAAGCCGCACTGCGTGAAATCGTCGAGCCTGGAAGCCTCAGCCCTGACTTCGTGTCCGCCTCCATGGTGAAGCGCGAGAAGGTCGGCCCGCTGGAAACTGAATTCGCCGTGTCGGTGGGTGCAGACGCCGCCGGCTCTGTCCGCCCGGTGATCAGCATCATCGACGAGATGATTGCCCCGGTGCTGGTGGCTCGCTACACGCTGCCTGCGGTTTTTACGGTATGACCCCGGCGCAGATCATCCAGGCCATCGAAGGAATGGAGCCTGCGATGCAGCAGGCGTACCTGAAGCAGGTCAAGACGGTGGTCGGCGCGGCAACGGTTGCAGAAGTTGAGCGCCTGATCGCTGAAGAGGATGAGGATGGCTTAGTTGCCCTGCTCAGTCTTGGTGCGCTGTCCGCATTCCTTGAGCTGGCCAGGTCGGTATTTATCGCCGGCGCCAAGTTCGAAGTGAAGGCGATCGTGATTCCTCGCGACATCGGGCGATTCGAGTTCGATGCCCGCGCGCCAGTCGCAGAAAAGTGGGTTTCTGCCAAGGCTGAAGAGATCCGAGCGAACTCAGCTATTGACGTGCGAGCAGCTATTCGCGAAGTGATGGGCAGTCGCCGCCGCATTGTAGGCTGGCCAAGTGCACAGCCTGCTGCTGTACAGGTCGAAGTCGGCGCTACGCCGATGGTGCGCACCCCTCGCCAAGCAGCGCTGGACCTGATCGGCCGCAAGAGCGCGCAGACCGGGGCGCGCTCTGGTGGCGTTATCGGTCTTCCCGGCAACTATGCGCAGTTTGTGCTGAATGCCCGTTCGCAGCTGCTTGGCGGCAACCCAGATGAGATGCGCAAGTATTTGCAGCGCACGCGCCGGGACCGACGATTCGACGGAATCGTGAACAGGGCAATCAAGGCCGGCACGCCAGTCGCCCAGACTGACGTGGACAAGATTGCCGGTCGCTACGCCGATCGCCTCATGAAGACCTATGCCGAGATGCTGTCCAAGGCTGAGGCGCTCGAGTCGTTCGGCGCCGGCCGTGACCAGGTGTACGAGCAGTTGATTGCTCAGGGTCTCGATCGCGACTCGGTCACCAAGACCTGGCGCGACCGAGGCGACAAGAAGGTCCGCCACACGCATTCGGTGATGGGCGGCCAAGAGGTGCAGAAGGATCAGCCATTCCAGAGCCCCACCGGTGCGCTGCTTCGATATCCGGGCGATACCAGCCTGGGGGCCGGGTGGAGTGAGCGTGCCAACTGCCGATGTTCGGCCATCTACAAAATAAGGCGCAAGTGATGCCAGATATCTATGATCGCGCCAAGGCCCTGGCCGCGCGGATGCTTGCGCCGCGCAGCAAAGGCGGGAAAGGCCTTGAGCTGGTCCTGCGCCGCGAGACCCTGGGCGAGTACGACCCAGACGCACCGCCGGCGCCCAGCGAACTGGTCGTGAACGGCTCCGGCTTCCGTGAGGAATACGACAACAAGTACATCGATGGCACGCTGATCGTTCGCGGCGACGTCAAGTTGCTGGTGTCTCCGGTGCAGCTCAGCGGGGCGGATATGCCGATCCCATTGAGCAACGACCGAATAGAGTTCGACGGCACAACCTACACCGTGATCACCGTCGGCCCATGGAACTATGCCGGCCTGGCGGTTGGCTTCGAGCTGCAGGTTCGCAAGTAATGGCCAATCACATGACCAGCCGCTACGGCGGCCAACAAGGCGGCTTTGCCGAGAGCCTGGCGGCATTCGCTGAGCAGGCGAAGGAAGCCATCGACGACGTGTTCCGCGAGGTGGTGATCGAGATCGGCACCTCGGTGATCCGCCTGTCACCGGTGGACACTGGGCGATTCAAAGGCAACTGGCAGTTCACTGTGGGTGCGCCTTCGAACCAGAGCATCGACACCTTCGACAAGGCAGGGCACGAAACTATTGCGACTCTGGTGGCCGAGGTCAGCAAGTTGGAGGCAGGGCAGGTCGCTTACATCGTCAACAACCTGGTGTACGGCGTGCCGCTCGAATACGGACATTCCGACCAGGCGCCGGCCGGCATGGTGCAAATCACGCTCGCCCGCTTCCAGCAGATCGTAGAAGAAGCCATCAGGAACAGCCAGGTATGAGCCACAACATCATTGCTGCGGCTTTCGAGTCGCGCCTGCTCGCGTGGGCCAAGGCCAGAGTTCCGAAGCTGAAGGTGGTGGTCGAGAACGAAACCTACACCCCAGCGGCCGGCGAGACGTACCTGCGAGCCTTCACGCTGCCAGCGATCACGGCTAGCAATACGCTGAGCGGCGATCACCGGGTCTACGCCGGCGTGTTCCAGGTCAACATCGTGACGGCCTCCGGCAAGTACCGCACCGAGGCGAGCGGCGTCGTGGATGAACTCGCCGCGCTTTTCCCGCTGAACATGCGTATTCCCCGCGCCGGACTTGTCGCGCTGGTGATGACGCCGGTAGCGCCCGGGCCGGGAATACCAGACGGCAACACCTTCACGGTACCTGCCTCGTTCCAATACCGATCCGACACCAACTAATCCGCCCGTTGGGCAAACCCAGAGCCCGCCATTGAGCGGGTTTTGTCATTTCTGCACAGAGGAAACACAACCATGGGCTTTCGACTCCCCAACGGCGCCACGCTTGAAATCGCTTCTGCATTCGGCCCTGCCATTCCTGTCACGGCACTGAGCAATGCCAACCCAGCCGTGGCGACCGCAGCAGCGCACGGCCTGTCTGATGGCGACATCATCGCCGTGACCTCGGGCTGGACTCGCTTGAATGATCGGGCTGCCCGCGTTGCGAACAGTCTGACCGGTACTTTTGCGCTGGAAGGCATCAACACCACCAATCTCCAACCGTACCCGGCCGGATCTGGTGCTGGCTCCGTGCGCGAAGTAACCGGCTTTACCGAGATATCGCAGATCACCGACTTGAACTCCAGCGGCGGCGATCAGCAGTTCCTCACCTTCGGCTTTTTGGCAGATGACGATGATCGCCAGCTTCCTACGACCAAGAACCCAATCAGTATGGCGGTAACTGTCGCCGACGATCCTGACCTGCCTTACGTGGCAATTGTCGAAGCGGCTGACGAAGACAAGCAGACCCGTGTGCTCCGCCTGAATCTGCCTGGCGGTAGCAGCATCGTTTACAACTGCTACGTTTCGATCACGTCGACCCCGGCCCTCAGCCGCAACAACTTGATGACCCGTGTCATCACTCTGTCGCTCGCTGGCCGCCCAACCCGTTACGCAGCGACGGTGTAACCCATGGCCAAGATCAAGATATCCCAGAACCCGACCTTCAAGGCGAAGGTCGCGATTCCGCGTGTTGGTGCTGAGCCGGTCAGCGTTGAGTTCGAGTTCAAGTACATGGACCGACTGGCCTTGGCCGCGCACTTCGATAAGTGGAACGCGGCACGTGACGAGCATGCCAAGAAGGCTCAGGAAGACGAGCTGAACTGGCAAGAAGAGACCGGCGCCGAGATCGCACTGCAGGTCGGGCAGCTCAAGGACATCATCGCGGGCTGGGGCTTCGACGAGAAACTTTCGGATGAGTCTCTGACTGCTCTGGTCACCACCTGCATTGGCGCTCCTCAGGCAGTGCTCTCCGCATACCAGGGTGCCTACCAGCCGGCCCGCCTGGGAAACTGACTGGCGCCGCCCGCGTCCTTTACGAGCAAGGGCCATCAGATGCAGATCTGGCGGCCTTTGGTTTGACCAAGGCGGACATTCCCGACGTTGAGTACGAGGTCTGGCCAGACAACTGGTCGGCCTTTCTGCTGTTCGAGGCGATGTCCACGCAGTGGCGCGTAGGCATGGGCGGGGCCACCGGACTGGACTACAACGCCCTGCCGCCGGTGGCCTCGATGCTGGGCATGAAGCGGCGCGAAATCCCTGAAGTCTTCCACGACATTCGCGTCATGGAAGCAGAAGCCATGCTCGTGATGAGCGAATCGAAATAACGGAGCCCGCATGACTTCTATTGCTGAACTCGGCATCAAGGTCGATTCGACCGATGCTGCGCAGGCGAGCTCCGACCTCGACAAGCTCACGGCAGCAGGTGGGCGCGCAGAAAAATCGGTCAAGGCCGTATCCGAAAGCGCAGAAAAGCTTGAAGCATCGTCGCGGAAGTCGTCGGCGCAGCTGAAAGATCAGGCTAGAGACGTCGACCAAGCCACTGAGTCATTCCGCAAGCTCTACGGTGGCACTACCGCCGCAGAAGCTGGCATGTTCTCTCTCGGCAACGCCATTAAAAACGGCACATTCGTCGAGTCGCTATCTTCGACTCAGGAAGCACGGAAGTGGCTAGATTCGCTGACCGTCTCCACCAAAACAGCTGGCAATGCGTTCGCCGAGTCTGGACAGAAACTGACGTTCCTTTCGACTGGAATGAAAGGTCTTGGTGCTTGGACAGGACCGGGGAATCCGGTATTTGGTCAGATCAGCAAGCAGAGTGTTGAAGCGGGCGCAGGTCTTGGATCATTCAGTAAGTCTGCTGTGCAGTCCGAAATGTCGGCCAAGCAGCTGCAGAATGCTCTCCGGGGTGTTCCTGCACAGTTCACCGACATCGTTACTTCGCTGCAGGGCGGACAAGCACCTCTCACCGTCTTCCTCCAGCAAGGCGGACAGCTCAAAGATATGTTTGGCGGTGCGGGCCCGGCAGCCAGGGCTCTTGGCGGTTACGTCCTTGGCCTGGTCAACCCATTTACTGTCGCTGCGGCGGCTGTTGGTGCGCTGACACTGGCGTATTACAAGGGCAGCCAGGAGGCCGACGAGTACAACAAGGCAATCATCTTCACCGGCAACTCCGCCGGAACAAGCGCTACTCAGTTGGCATCGATGGCGCAGCAGGTGAGCGCAACGGTCGGCACCACTGGCGCGGCTGCTGAGGTTTTGGCAAAGCTGGCAGGCAATGGAAAGATCGCCAGCGGCAGCTTCGAAGAGATCACCGAAGCTGCTCTGCAGATGGAAAAGGCCACTGGCAAAGCCATCGACGAAACGATTGCCGAGTTCGCAAAGATTGCCAAGGACCCCGTCGCCGCAGCCAAGGAGCTCAACGACCAGTACCATTTTCTAACAGCCAGCACGTACGCCCAGATCGTTGCCCTCAAGGATCAAGGCGACACCATTGGCGCTACAAAACTGCTCACTGACACCTATGCCAACACTATTCAAGAACGAACCGGTCAGGTCACCCAAAACCTTGGCTTGATCGAGAGCGCGTGGAACAAGATCAAAGCCGCCGCTTCTGGTGCGCTGGATGCCGCAAAGGATATCGGCCGGATCCAGACCCTGGAGCAACAAGCAGAGGTCATTCGCCAAAGACTTCAAACGAATCAAGGACGCGGCGGGAGGGCGGCGGCTCTGGGTTTGGAAACCCGCGATACTGCCAAAGATCGTGGAGACCTTGCATTTCTTGAGCTGCAAATCGATGCAGAACGCGAGCGCACGAAGTGGGTAGGCGAGGCGCGGAAAGAAAATGACCTTTCGGTTAACTCGCAGGCTGCGCTCAATGCCCAGTTGGCGGCATCCGAAAGCAACGCCAAAAAGCTCAAAAATCGTCTTGAGGAGATCAATAAGCTCGCCAGGGACGCAAAAGGGGGAACCGGCGGTAGGGTTTATACCGAGGCCGAGCTCGAGCAGCTCCGCGAGGCAGCGCGCAAGCAATTTGCAGATAAGAAGACGCCGGCCGGCGCAGTCAACCTGACCGAGTTCAACGACTCGAAAAACCAGCTTTCGCTGATCCTTGGCGAATATAAAAATGCCCAAAAGGAACTGGAGTCCGCGCAGAAGGCTGGACTTGTCACGCAGGAAGATTACCTGCTCAAACGCCAGGCACTGATCGGCAATGAGCGCGACGAGGTAACCGCAGCGTATCAGGCTGAAATCAGTTCGTTGGAGGCGGCGAAAGGCAAGGCCAGCACCTCGGCAGCGCAACGCATTCAGCTCGACCAAAAGATCGCTGATGCCAGGGCCAACATGGTCAAGGCTCAGAAGGAGGCCGATAGTCAGCTTCGAGTGCTTGACGCTGACGAGGAAGGGCGAATCAAGAAGCGTGATCTTGCAGTCCGAAGCTTCACCGAAGCCCTCAACCAGCAGAACGTCGCCCTGCGGCGCGCTGGTGGTCGTGCGGCCGAAGGTGTTGGCCGTGGCGATCGTGAGAACGCGATCAACGGCGAACTGAACGGCATAGCGGATCGAGCCAACCAACAGCGTCTGGATCTGGCGCGCGACAAGGCCGACAAGGCCCGCAAAATGAGCGCCGAGGAGTACCAGGCCAAGCTTGAGGCGATCAATCGCAGCGAACGCGACCTGACGCAGACCACGCTGAGTAACTACGAGCAGATGTCTGTGGCCCAGAGCGACTGGCGCAACGGGGCGACGTCGGCATTCAGCAATTACCTGGACTCGGCCCGGGACGTCGCCGGGCAAACCCGCAGCTTGTTCACTAACGCCTTCAGTTCCATGGAAGACGCGGTGGCCAGCTTCGCCACCAACGGCAAGTTCTCCTTTTCCGACTTCGCCAAGTCGATCATCGCCGACATGGCGCGTATCGCAACTCGGCAGGCGGCGTCCGGCTTGCTGTCGGGCTTGGCGGGCACTGCCATAGGCGCCTGGTTTGGTGGCGGCGCAGCGGCGGGGTCAGGAGCTGGAAGCTTCGGCTCCAGCATCGGTAGCGCTCTCGTTGAAGGGCGAGCATCTGGCGGCCCGGTCGATCCAAATACCCTGTACGAGGTAAACGAAAAAGGGCCAGAGCTGTTCAGTCAGGGTGGCCGCTCTTACTTGATGACCGGTGCGCAGGGCGGCAGCGTCACGCCATTAATGACGGGCGGCAGTTCGATTATGGCGGCGTCAGGCGGTGGCGGGAGTGGCAACACCTACAACTTCCCCGTCTCGGTATCCGTGCAAACGGCAGGCGCTGGCGGCAACGCAACGCAGGAAGACACCACGCAGCTCGGCAAGGGCATCCAGCAGGCCGCCAAGACCGAGGCAGAAACCGCTATTTCCAAAGGGTTGCAGCCTGGTGGCTCAATCTGGCGCCTGATCAACGGAAGGTAACCATGGCGATTGAAACATTCACCTGGCCCACCCAGCACGGGGAGGCGCCCGATATCACTTATCGAGTGCGCACCTCGCAGTTCGGGGACGGCTACAAGCAAGAGGTCGGGGACGGGATCAACAATAAAGTCGATGCCTACCCGATCACCCACACGGGCAACACGGCCACGGCCTTGGCCATGATGGCGTTCTTTGACCGTCACAAGGGCGCCAGGGCCTTCTTGTGGACCACCCCACTGGGCCAGCTTGGTCTGTTCACCTGCAAGAACCCAACCCCTACGCCCATGGGCGGGGGCGTTTTCAAATTGACGGCGACGTTCGAGCGCGCTTTCCACCCGTAAAGGTCAATCCATGTCGCTGATCAATGCTATCCAGACCCTTGAGCCTGGCAACGAAGTCATTCTGTTTGAACTGGATGGCAGCGATTACGGTGCCGATGTTCTGCGCTTCCACGGCCATGCGATCCCGCATACACCTGCCGAACTGATCGCCGCCGGCGGCAACGCTGACCAGTTGCCGGCCAAGTCGATTTGGTGGAAGGGCGAAGAGTACGGTGCCTGGCCCATGCAGTACGAGGGCAGCGAGGCGAATGGCGACGGCACCGCGGTACGGCCCAAGCTTTCGGTCGGCAACGTGAACGGGCGAATCACCGCGCTCTGCTTGGCCTTCGAGGATCTGCTCGAGTTCAAGCTGACCATTCGCAATACGCTGTCCGAGTTTCTCGACGCCGTGAACTTCGAAGGCGGCAACCCCACGGCCGATCCCACCCAGGAATCGATCGAGGTCTGGTATGTCGACCAGAAAACCAACGAGGACGGCGAGACAGTCAGCTGGGACCTGGCCAGTCCGGGCGATGTCGGCGGCGAGACGATCGGCAGGCAGATGACCACTCTGTGCCACTGGTGCCTGACGGGTGGATACAGAGGCCCCAACTGTGGATACACCGGCCCTTACGTCACGAAGGACGGGGTGGTTACCGATGATCCTGAATTGGACGTGTGCGACGCCACCCTGGGCAAGGGCTGCATCCCGCGTTTTGGCGAGGGTAACCCTTACCCATTCGGGGGTTTTCCCGCTGTGTCACTCATTGCCCGGAGCTGAATAATGCGCAAACACATCATTGCGGCCATCCAGGCTCATGCGGCGGCCGAATATCCGAAGGAGTGTTGTGGGCTTTTGTTGGCCGTGGGCCGGGCCCAGAAGTACTTCCCGTGCCGGAACATAGCAACCGAGCCAAACGAAGAGTTCCGGCTTGAGCCAGAGGACTACGCCGCGGCGGAAGACCAGGGTCAGGTGATCGGCATCGTGCACTCTCATCCGGACGCAACCAGCAGACCGTCTTCGCGAGACCTGGCGATGTGCGAGGCCACGGCTTTGCCCTGGCACATTCTGTCCTGGCCCGAAGGCGACCTGCGCACGATCACGCCGACCGGCAGCACACCGCTGCTCAAGCGCCCGTTCGTACATGGCGCCTGGGACTGCTGGCAGGTCTGCGCTGATTGGTACCAGCGCGAGTGGGGGCTTGAGTTCGAGTCCTTCCAGCGCGCTGATTGCTGGTGGGAGAGCGCAGACAGCACCAGCTTGTACGAGGCGAACTACGCAGCCGCGGGCTTTGAGCAAGTCGACAGCCCGCAGCGCGGCGACATGATCGTGATGGAGGTCGGCCGAACGGCCCACCCAAACCACGCAGGGATATACCTGGGGACAGAGCCGGCGCTGCCTGGCGAAGATTCCGGCGTGTTCGGCCCTGGCCCCTTTGTGCTGCACCACCTGTATGACCGGCCGTCCGAGGTGATCGTATACGGTGGCCCGTGGCTGCAGCGCACCCGTTTGATTCTTCGACACAAGGAGGCCCGATGAGCGCCATCAGTTATTCACCGATGACTATCATCAAGTTATCCGGGTCTCTGGCCCAAAGGTTTGGCAGGCTGCATCGGCGCCAGGTTGCTTCGGGCGATACCTGGGAGGTGTTCAGGGCGCTGAAGGCAACCATTGAAGGGTTCGAAGCCGAGATCCGGCGCCTTGACAGGCTCGGACTTCGCTTTGCCATCTTCCGCAACCGGAAGAACGCCGGGCAGGATCAGTTCGGCATGGGAGGCACAAAGGAGGTCAGGATTGTTCCAGTGGTAGAGGGTGCGAAGCGAGCAGGACTCTTGCAGACAGTTCTTGGCGTCATCCTCATTGCCATGAGCACTATAACCAACGGCGCAACCCTAGCGCCGGGTATCGCCCTGACTGCCGGCGGCGTGATCCAGATGCTCAGCCCACAGGCCGCCGGCCTCAAGCAGAGCGCTTCGCCTGAAAACATGCCCAGCTACGCATTCGGCAGCGCCAAGAACACCACGGCCAGCGGTAACCCCGTCCCTATCTGCATCGGCGAGCGCCGGTGGGGCGGGGCGATTATCTCGGCATCGATCTACGCCGAAGACAAGACATAACTACGAAGCATCGATCAGGCCGCCCAAGAGGCGGTTTTTTATTGCCTGGAGGAAAGCATGGGCGCAGCACAGAAGCTGGATATTCACGGTGCCAAAGGTGGCGAGAGCAAGCCCAAGTCTCCGGTAGAGGCGCCCGACAGCCTGCGTTCCACCAACGTGGCCAAGATTCTGATCGCCGTTGGCGAGGGTGAGTTCGATGGCACACCAACCGCGCGCGATATCTTCCTCGACAACACCCCGATCCAAGATGCCAGCGGCAATTTCAACTTCACCAACGTCAAGTGGGACTGGCGGCCTGGCTCTGTTGAGCAAACTTATATCCCGGGTATTCCGTCTGTAGACAACGAGACCTCGCTGAATATCGAGCTGCGCAGCGGTACCCCATGGGTTCAGTCGCTTACCAACCTACAGCTGTCGGCGGCACGCATTCGCCTGGCCACTCCACGCCTGGCGAGCCAGGACGCAGAAGGGAATATTGGTGGTTACAGCATCCAGTATGCGGTCGACGTCGCCACCGACGGCGGGGCGTATCAGGAGGTATTGGTTGGAGCCATTACAGGAAAGGCCACCACTCGCTACGAAAAGTCCATGCGTATCGATCTCCCACCGGCCACCAGTGGCTGGCTGATTCGGGTTCGCCGCATCACCCCAAACCAGAACACCGACAAAATCGCGGACAGCCTTTTCATCGCTGGCTACACCCAGGTTATCGACGCAAAGTTGCGCTGCCCGAACACCGCACTGCTCTTTATCGAGTTCGACGCCGAACAATTCACCAATATCCCGGCCGTTACCGTGAAGTGCAAAGCCCGCCGCTGGCAGGTGCCGAGCAACTACGACCCAGTGGCCCGCACCTATTCCGGCGCCTGGGACGGCACCATGAAAGAGGCCTGGACCAACAACCCGGCCTGGATCACCTACGGGATCTGCACCCAGGACCGTTTCGGCCTTGGCCGGCGCATCAAGCCGTGGATGGTGGACAAGTGGGAGCTGTACCGCATCGCGCAGTACTGCGACCAGATGGTGCCCAATGGTGCGGACGGCGTTGAGCCGCGCTTCCTGTGTGACATGAACCTGCAGGGCAAGGCCGACGCCTGGTCCCTGCTGCGTGACATCGCTGGCATTTACCGCGGCATGACATACTGGGCCCAGGGCCAGCTGGTTATGCAGGCTGATATGCCTCGGGCGCAAGACATCGACTACGTCTTCACCCGATCCAACGTCATCGACGGGAAAATCTCCTACGGCAGCGCATCGGCGAAGACCCGCTTTACTCGCTGCCTAGTCAGCTATGACAACCCACTGAACAACTACGACACCGACGTTACGGTTTATTCCGACCTTCCACTCCAGCGCCGGCTGGGTGACAAGCCTACGGAGATCAGTGCCATCGGCTGCACTCGCGCATCTGAGGCCCAGCGCCGGGCAAAGTGGCTGGTCCTGAGCAACAACCAGGACCGCACGATCAGCTTCAGGACCGGCATGGAAGGCCGTATCCCGTTGCCTGGTTTCATCATTCCCGTCGCCGACTCGCTGCTGGCGGGCTGGGAGATCGGCGGGCGCATCGCAGCGGCGGCGGGGAAGGTCATCACCTTGGACCGCGACACCTTGGCCAAGGCCGGCGACCGGCTGGTGATCAACCTTCCCGGCGGGCGAGCAGAAGGGCGCACCGTGGAAAGCGTGAGCGGTCGCAATGTAACCGTGACGGTTGCTTACAGCGAGGCTCCGGCTGCACAGCTTCAGTGGGCAATCGACGCTGACGACTTGGCAATCCCTCTATATAGGGTTATGAGGACTGCCCGGACGCCAGAGGGTGATTACGACATCAGCGCCTTGCAGTACGAGCCAAGCAAGTTCCCCAGCATCGACACCGGAGCACGGCTGGAAGAACGCCCAATCAGCGTGATACCGATCACTGTGGTACCGCCGCCGGCGAGCGTCACCGTTACGTCGAACGTATCGATCGACCAGGGCCTGGCCATCAGTACTATGAACATCTCGTGGCCAGCCGTCGCTGGCGCCGTCGCCTATGACGTGGAGTGGCGTAAGGACAGCGGCAACTGGATCAAGGTGCAGCGTACCGGCTCGACGAGCGTTGACGTCACCGGCATCTACTCGGGCGCCTATCTCGCACGTGTGCGTTCGGTGAGCGCCTTCGAAATTTCGTCGATCTGGAAAAGCTCTACCCTGACCAGCCTTGAAGGCAAGACCGGCCTTCCGCCGGCAGTTTCGTCCCTTACCACTAAAGGAGAGCTGTTCGGGATCAGCATCAAGTGGGGCTTCCCTGCTGGCGCCGAGGACACCCAGCGGACCGAGCTGTGGTATGGGCCTGCGAACAACCTGGAGGCGGCGACGAAGCTGGCCGACCTGGCATATCCGCAGGCCGACTACCGTATGCAGTCGCTTTTATCCGGGGCTACGCTGTTCTTCTGGGCGCGCCTGGTTGATCGTACCGGGAACATTGGCCCTTTCTATCCGACCGTAAACGGAGTGATGGGACAGTCTGTTTCGGATGCTTGGCCGCTCCTTGAGCAGGTCAAGGGGCAGATTGATGAATCATCGTTGGCTCCAGCCCTTAACGGTCGCATCGATCTGATTGACGGAGATGGGCCTGGCTCCGTAAACGCTCGAAATGAGCAGCTTAGAAAGGATCTAGAGGAGCAAATCAAGCCATACGTTGATGCGCTGTTGTGGGATGCAGCAAAGGCTTACGTCAAGGGTGACATCGTTCGCCAGGGAAACAAGCTGTACCAAGCCCTGGAGGCTAACAGTGGCTCGCAGCCTCCCAGCGAAAACTGGAAAGACGTCGGCGACATCCTCACTGAAACGAACGCTTTGGCAATACGGGTTGATAACCTTGACCAGGAAATCACCGCAGTCGATGGGAGGGTGGTTGCCACTCAGGAACAGCTTACCCAGCTCCAGACAAAGGTAAATGACCCGGTAACCGGCCTGGCGGCTACGGTAAATAACGTTACCCAAGTGAATCAGCGAGTAACCAACGTTGATAACAAGCTGACCGCGCAGACGGAGCGAATTGATGGCGTTTACGCTGAAATCAACGCGCCTATGGCTGGTTCTGAGAATGACCTGGCTGGCGGAACCCAGGGCTATGCGGGCGTTTGGTCGATCCAGTCTGCTATTACCGATGGTGACTACGCCCAAGGCAAGCTGACTCAAACTGTCGAAGCTCAAGTTATCAAAAACTACGCCACCTATGAGGAGACAACGACCGCGCTCGTCAACCAGCAGACCGCTACAACCAGCCAAGTAACGGCGCTTCGCTCAGATTTTGACGGGAACAAGTCCACCGTACAGACGCAGATTAAGACGGTATCCGATCAGGCGTCAGCCACCGCAAGCCAGACTACTCAGCTGCAAACAACCGTCAACGGACACACGCAGCAGTTCCAGCAACAAGCAAGCATCAACCAAGACGTAAACGGAAAGATCACCGGCACCTACTCGTTCCGATTCAAGTTCGATGTGAATGGGGCGCCTTACTCTACCGGCGTAGGACTTGGCATTGAGACTGGGGCGAACGGTCAGGTTACTTCGCGCTTCGTCATCCAGGCGGATCAGTTTGCAATCTACAACGGCGAGGTAGGGGCGGCAGGGTCAAGCGTGCCATTCGCGGTGAACGGCACAGAAACCTATATCAAGTCGGCATTCATCCAGGACGGGACGATAACCAACGCGAAGATAGGTAGCTACATCCAGTCGAACAACTACGTCGCAGGGCAGACAGGCTGGAAATTGTTTTTCGACGGAACCTTCGAAATCAACGGTGTAGCTCCTGGGCAAGGGCGATCAATGATGACGAACAGATCTCTGCGCTTTTGGGACGCAAACAACGTCAAAAGACTGCAATTAGGAGACCAAACAGAATGAGTTCCGGCTTAAGAATTTGGTCTCCTAACGGCACCTTTGAGTTCGATACAAGCATATCCACTTATAGGATTGTTCTGTCGGTACTTGTGTCCTATTCCTCAGGACCGCTGGGCACTAGGACGTTTGCAGCGCCAGGGTGCACCACAAACAACGCGATATGCTTTTTGTTACCGATCAATAACGATAACTCGCAGGTCGTATCTAACAGGCAGTTGGAGTGCGAAATGGGCACGAACGAAGTTTATGTTAGGAATTTTCTCAAGGCTCGTCCTTCCGATTCATTCTCTTCCGCAACCATGCGTCTCATTGTTGCAAGGTGGGCGTGATGAATTACGGGTTACAAGTGGTAAATGATTCTGGCGCTATATCCCTAGACTCTGAATATGCGAGATTGTGCGTCTTTCATAAGGGTACCTATAACTCTGGCGCGTCCGTCGTCTTTCAGAATGTGGTTGACACTCAGGAACCGCCCCTTGTTTTTATCAGGCCGCCAAATAATGGCTCGCTGATTCAGCTTGGCGTTCTTCTTGAAGGATCGGCGGGGGCGTGGACCGGTGCTACCGTTACATCTGGTCAGGTTCACTCTGGAAACATATTCGTAGCTGCGTTTTCATCCAAGTCTTTGTCCACATATGGCTTAAGAATGTGGGGCGCGGATGGAAAACAGATATTTGACTCTGCTGTTCAGGCAGCAGTATTCACAAGGGTCGCGCAAAACTGGACATTTACGCACGCGGAGCAGAGCGGACAAGGGCTAATAACAAATTGGTATTCGGTTCCTCTCAACTATGCACTAGGTGATTACTTGATGATCAATAATGCAAGGATGCCCATGATGGCGGGAAATAATGAGTCTAGAGGGACGGGGCTGCGATATGACTTCCCGGCCGGGCTTATCAGATTTAGCGTTACTACCGTGACGAATCCAACATACTTTTCGCTCTCTGCGGTATTTGGGAAGCTGGCTGTTTAATTTTCATTTCGTATAGGGGTTTAATTCAATGGCAAGACAAGGCATTAATCTTGGCACGGCGCCGACAGGTCAAGGCGGCGATACGTTCCGCACTGCCAGCCAGAAGAATAACGACAACTCGAACGAGCTTTATACTGCCCTTGGGGCTCCGGCTAACGGACAGCTGCCTGCGGCGCTGCCCGTTGCGAAAGGCGGAACAGGCGGGACTACGCAGAGTGCTGCCCGGCAAGGCTTAGGGTTAGGCGCTGCCTCAACTAAAAGCTTCGGGCTGCAAGAAGGCGAGCTTATCCCTGCGGGTACTTACAGTGGGTTTTATTCGAACAATGCGCCGACGACATATCAAGCAGATAGGCCTGGCGAACCCGGCCAAGGTGGTGCTTTTTCCAGGCTTGGCGCTCCAGGCTCGTCTTCAGGCTTGTCGTACTGCACAGTTATCCGTATTCCCTACGCCCAGGACTTCGAGGCGCAGTTGTTCATTCCCGTTTCTCAAGGTACCGGTAACTTACATTTTCGAACTACGGAATCTAACAGTGGCGGCGCCTTCGGCCCCACATACAAGCTTTATCACACAGGCAACACCACCCGCGGCTCGGGCGGTGCGCTTTCTGCGGCATCGCCAATCCTGAGAATCGCGAGTGTGTCCGCCAGCGAGCGCCGCGACCTCCAAGAGGAATCGTTTCTCCCCGCCGGCGAATGGGGTGTGGCCAACGATGAAGCACGCGGCGTTATTGTTGAGCGCCTCGGCGTTGGCGAGTATCGGGTGACGGGAAGTCTTGGCTTGGCGCTGGAGGGCTGGCGGACCCACGACCCAAGCTCACCAGACGGCGGCCGGATGCTTGGTATCACCGACAGTCATCAGGAAGAGGATGGCACTGTCATCATTCGCCTATTCAAACAGCGCTGGACGCTCACCGATGACGGAGAGATGGTGCCGGGCCGTGGCGCGCCAATGGATGTCCCGCTGAATAGCTGGATCGATGTGCGGCTTGAAATGCCCAAGGTCGATACGCCGCCGCCACTCAGATCGACCGAAGAATAGCAGCCCGCCAATTGAGCGGGCTTTTTTACGCCTGGAGAAAAGCATGTCGATCACCGAAACTCGCGGGGTACGCAACAACAACCCCGGCAACATCGATTACAACCCGGCCAACCAGTGGCAGGGCCAGCTGAAGGCAGACCCTGCTTTAGAGAAGCGCTTCGCAAGGTTCGACACGCCGGAGAATGGTATCCGCGCCCTGGGCAAGCTCCTGCTGACTTATCAGCGCAAACATGGCCTGAAAACTGTGAAGGCGATCATCAGCCGGTGGGCGCCTTCGGTAGAGAACGACACTGCGGCGTACGTGCGCGCGGTCGAAGCGAACACCGGCACCCGGCCTGGCGCCGAGATTGACCTGGTCAACCCGGTGGTAATGGCTGGCTTCGTCAAAGCCATCATCCATCACGAGAACGCCGGATATGCCTACCCTGATGCGGTGTTGGCAGAAGGCGTGCGGCGGGCGCTGGCATGACGTCGGTACAGAAGCTGGCCGGCCTGGTGGTGCTGATCCTGGTGCTGATGGCCAGTGCCGCGGGCGTTACCTGGCAGGTTCAAGACTGGCGGATGGGCAATAAGCTCGCCCAGCAGGCCGTCCTGCACGGGGATGACCTTGCCGCGATCAGTAATGCCGCCACCGCCCAAGCCCGCGCCGAGCAGGGCAAGCGCCTGGGTCTGGAGCAGCAGCTCGCTGGCCAGGACCAACAACATACAAAGGAATTATCCGATGCCCAGCGCAACCAGGCTCGCCTGCGTGACCAGCTTGCTACTGCTGATGTCCGGCTGTCAGTCCTCCTTGCCGAGGATTCAGCCAGTGGCTGCAACGTGCCTACCACCCCCGGCACCGCCGGCGTGGTTCATGCAGCCCGTCGAGCCCAACTTGACCCAGCGCATTCTCAAAGAATTATCCGCATCACCGATGACGGGGATAACGCCATAATCGCTTTGCGTGCTTGCCAGGCCTATGTCCGCGCAATTGCACGATGAGTGCGTTGAGCTAATATTGCCGGGTGCGCTCTAACTTCGATCATTTTGGTAACTGAAGGGCACCATGGATAAGCGGCTTGCGGGGCTGTCAATACTGCTCACCCTTGGATGGGTCGTCACAGTGGCGTCTGTCATGTGGTATTTCTACGACAATTAACCTAAAGGTCGTATCAATTCTGGTCCCTTATTCCGCACGTTACCCACGGCCATGCTGACCTTGAACCATTCGAACACGTCGGACGGCTCGCCCTGGTGCAGAACCATTTGCTCGGCGCGCTCCTTGAGCGTGGCCGGGTCCAACCATTCCCGGGCCAGGTCGGGCGTCAGCACCACGGGCCTCCGGTCGTGGATGTCCACCATTCCCCCGGCGCTGTCCGCGGTGATGATGACGAAGCCGTCATGCTCGCCCGGTCCTTCATCAGCGTCCGGCAGTTGGCCAATGGCAGCGCAGTATATTGGTGCACCATCCCGCCGGCGGATGAGGTATGGCTGCTTCTTGGGCCCGCCCTCATCCACCCACTCAAACCAGTTGTCGATAGGCGTGATCGCCCGGTGCGGCCAGATCGCCCGGAAGAACGGGCCGTGGGCTACCTTCTCCACTCGGGCATTTATCGGCGCTGCCCGGTCTTTTGCCCAGTGCGGCCGCCAGCCCCAGCGCACCGGATCGGCGTGGAGTAGGTCGCCCTGCAGGTGCAGCAGCGCAACCGAGGTTGTCGGTGCGACGTTGTACCGCTCAATCGGCTGATCGCCCAGTGAGTTCGCCAGAGCATTGGGCATGCTCAACGCTGCAACGAAGTCGTGGATCCCCCGGTACTGCGAAAGTCTCCCGCACATAAGCATCTCCGCTCGTCGGCCCCGATGAACAGCCGATCCCCGGCCAATCTCTACACTGTAGACACTGGCCCGAGGTATTCGTCATGGCGATCAACATTGATCAGGTGAACGCAATGGAGACGTGGTTTGCGCTGCGTAACGATCCAACCTTCATATCGGCCACACCGGAAGAACGCTACGAAACGCGACTGGCCCTGGCTGACGACCTCAAGCAACAGGGGCTGATCAACGAAGGTGAGTGGCGTGAGCTGACTGAGGAGGCAGTTGCGGCCTATGCCGACGAGTTAGGCTAGTGGCTGCTTGTAAACGCTAAGCTCAAGCAGTAGTCGCTGGTTTTCCCTGCGTAAATGCTCGTTCTGGCTGGCAATCATCTTCAAGCCCATGATGTCCTTGCTCATTTCTGAAGCATGCACGTTCGCTCGGCTCAGGTCTGCCATTGCCTGCCTGAGTTCCGTTTCAGCCTTGGCCTTCTCCGTGGACAGCAGGTCGTTCATCTGCACCAGGCCCGCGATATTCGCCCGCGCTCGACGCAGCATGCGCTCGGTCTCCACCAGCTCATCTACGAGAATTGAGCACTGGTGCTGATACATTTCTAGGGGAGTGGGGCAACCGAGCCAATCATCGGTGTCCATGTCTACGTTCATAGCTAGAACCTCAAATACTGTATGTGCGTACAGTAATCGAGGTGTGGCAGGTTTGGGGAGTGGTGTTCGTCGGCAGGACGCCGGGGAGGGTGCGTGACATTTGCGTGACTCTCTCACGCACTTGTAAGCTCTTGTGGGCAGTCGATTGCAGCGAGCGCCAATAAAAACAGCTACTTAACAAGGTCTTACAGGTGTACTGCGTGCATGGGGTGCTAGGGGTCGAGTGTTCGAATCACTCCGTCCCGACCATTATTCCTGAGTAAAATCAGACACTTGAGCCGATCAGCTAGATCGGCTTTTTTGTGCCTGCGCAAAAACTTGCACAAAAACTACCCGGTGATCTCAATGATATTCAGGTCCAGTATTGCCTCGGACCAGATGATTCTTCGTTGGTCTCCCTGGGAGCTTTCAGTCATTCCGCCATTGCGTTTATTAGGCTCGGCCTAAGCAGGCTCTCAGTGATCCCTGATGTTCGATAATCTGGGCTTTCGTCTCTTCCCTCCGATCATCCGCTAAGCGAAAGTAATCATTACGAGCCAGGGTCGCCTCAAGTTTCGCGATGGTCTGTTGTATGGCGATGCACGGGTCGTTCCTAGAGAGCTGCCTCTGGAGTCGATCAGACGTTATGGTGTAATGCTCGATCGTTGCGTATGCAGTGCCGAGTTGTTTATCGACCTCTACCAGTTTATTTTCCGCTGCCGTGAGTTTCGATTTCACTAAGTTGAGTTCTTTCGACAGTTCATCTCTGGTGTCCGAAAGCTTACGGTTTTGCTCTCGATACTCATCAATTCTTAAGCTTTGCTGCTTAACAGTAGCTTTGACGTTACCGAATTCCATGAGTTGGTAGCCCGCACCACCGAGCAGTGTGAGGGCAGGCACCAATACCGCGATTACTGTGCCCGCTTTAGCCCACCCGCTTCTCGGATGTACTTGTTAATTATGTTCTTTCGGCATTTTCACGCTCAGCTTTGTGAATGAGATGAGATCCGACTGCCTTATCTTAGCGGACGTCCGAGAATCGAACGCCATGGTTCGGCCGAAACCTTTATATGAGTTCCTTCAGGATTCAGCAATGACAATGGGCTCGGACCTTATCTGGGGAGTGTCGCCAGGCGGGGTATCTGTCTTTCAGCCGCCAATGGTGACTGTGTAACCTTCTGCCTGAAAGGCAAGATAGAATCCCTCGCATCAAAAACAAAGGAGGGTCGCGGATGTTCAGTCACATCACTGTTGGTACAAATGATCTTGATCAGGCTGCCGCTTTTTACGACGCTGTACTGATCCCGCTGGGGCTGTGTCGCCGCACCGTAACTCCTGATGGTGGACCGACGTCGGCATGCTGGGTCAAGCCAGATAGCGCTCTTCCTCGCTTTTATGTGTACAGCCCTTATGATCGCAACGAAGCCAGGGCAGGGAATGGCAGCATGGTCGCTTTCTCGGCTCCCTCTCCAGATGCGGTAGACGTTGCCTATACCGCCGGGCTTCATGCGGGCGGATCGGATGAGGGAATGCCCGGCTTACGTCCGCAGTATGGTGAAGGTTACTACGGCGCATACTTGCGTGATCCAGATGGCAATAAGGTACATGTTGTTCATCGTGGAGATTTGTAAGTTCGGCACATTCTGGCTTGTACGGGGTGTTTGCGGCAGTGCCGTTCTGGCTGCCGTCTTACCTGCGGCTTCATGATCGCGTCTTCTTGAAACGGCTGACCGGGCGCACCAAACCAAGGTTTTCGCGCAGTGTGGTGCCGGTGTATTCGCGCCGAAATAAACCGCGCCGCTGTAACTCGGGAACCACCCAGCGGGCAAAATCCTCCAGCCCGCCCGGCAGGTGCGGTACCAGAATATTGAAGCCATCCGCCGCACCTTCTTCGAACCAGCGCTGCAGTTCATCGGCGATCTGAATCGGCGTGCCGATCACGCTGTAATGACCGCGGCCACCGGCAATGCGTCGGCCCAGTTGCGCCAGTGTCAGCTGTTCACGCTGGGCCAGTTCACTCAGCAGTTGCTGGCGGCTGCGTTGACCGCTGTCGGTCAAGGGTAGCTGCGGCAGCGGCCCATCCAGGGGGTAGCCGGACAGGTCGAAATTACCCAGCATGCGCCCCAGCAACGCCACCCCCACCTTGGGTTCGACCAGCGCCTGGAACGCTTCGAATTTGGCCTGGGCCAAGGCTTCGGTTTGCCCCACCACCACAAACACGCCCGGCATGATTTTCAGCGAATCGGCCTCGCGCCCGTATTGGCCCAGGCGAGCTTTGAGGTCGCTGTAGAAGGCCTGCGCGTCGGCCAGTGAGGTCTGCGCGGTAAACACCACTTCGGCGGTCTGCGCGGCCAGTTCACGGCCGGTTTCCGAGGAGCCAGCCTGCACGATCACTGGCTGGCCCTGGGGCGAGCGCGCCACGTTCAGGGGGCCTTTGACTCGGAAGTGTTCGCCCACATGGTCCAGCACATGGCGTTTACTTGGTTCGTAATAGCGCCCGCTGGCCTTGTCGCGCACGAAGGCGTCTTCGTCCCAGCTGTCCCACAGTCCCGTCACCACCTGATGAAATTCCCGTGCGCGGCTGTAGCGTTCGGCGTGACCCAGGTGCTCGTCACGACCAAAATTCAGCGCCTCGGCCGCGTTATCCGACGTCACCAGGTTCCACCCTGCGCGGCCGCCGGAGAGGTGATCCAGCGAGGCGAATTTGCGCGCTACATGGTACGGCTCGTTGTAGCTGGTGGTAGCGGTGGCGATCAGGCCGATATGTTCGGTCACGGCACTGAGGGCCGAGAGCAGGGTGAGCGGCTCGAAATGATCCGAACGCGCCATCTGGCTCGCGACCTCACCGGTGGCGGCGGCGATGCTGTCGGCCACGAACAGTGCGTCGAACTTCGCCGCTTCCGCCACCCGTGCCAAATGCTTGTAGTGGGCGAAGTCCAGGCCAGCATTCGCCGGTACGTCGGGGTGGCGCCAGGCGGCCACGTGGTGCCCGGTAGCCATCAGGAAGGCGCCGAGTTTGAGTTGACGGCTCATGCTAGAAATCCTTGCGCAGTTGCACGCCGAAGTAACGCTCATCGTCACGAGGCACGGCGCGGTAGATGTAGTTGCCGCCGCTGGCTAGCAGCGGTGAGTAGGATTTGTCGGCGAGGTTCTTCGCCAACAGCGCCACGCGCCAGCCATTGGTGTAGTCGACCAGGGCCACGCTGGCGTTCCAGATGCCGTAGGCGCCTTGTTTGGTGTTCAGGTTCTGGCTGATGTCGTATTGCACTTCGCTCTGCCAGCTGTAGTCAGTGCCCAGTTCGATATCCAGGCCGTTATTCAGAGGGATGCTGTAGTCGGCGCGCACGTAGCTTTTCCAGTCCGGGCTGAAGGGCAGTGGCTTGCCATTGACGTTGCAGGTCGCCGCCGCGCCTGGCGGGCACGCGAACTGATCGATGCGCGCTCGGGTATAGGCCAGGGCGCCGGAGAGCTTGAGTTGCTGGGTGGCTTGCAACGCGTAATCGAGCTCGACGCCTTCTGTGCTGACGCTGCCAGCGTTGATCAGGCGTGTCACGACTTGGCCGGCGACGGTGTCGAAAAAGTTGGCCTGGTAGTTGTCGTAGTCACTGTGGAACACCGCCAGGTTGGTGGTCAGGCGGTTGTTCCAGGCAGTGGCCTTGATTCCGGCTTCCCAGGTATTGGAAGTCTCCGGCTTGAGCGCGTCGGTGTCGCGCGGCTGCATGTTGAAGAACACGTTATAGGCCGGGCCTTTGTAGCCACGCGAGTAGGTGAGGTAGCTGGTGATGTTGTCGCTGAGGTCGTACTGCACACCCAGCCGACCGGACCAGCCGTCCTCATCCACCGAACCCGAACTTGATGTTGCCGGTTGGATGCCGCTGACGGTGGTGAGCGAGGTGGACACGCGGCGATGGTCGTACTTCAAGTCGTCATGGGTGTAACGCAACCCGGCGATGCCGCGAAAGCGCGAGGTGAAGTTGAGCGTGGTCTCGCCGAACGCCGCGTAGCTGTCGCTGGTGGTCTTGTAGTTAGCAATGCCTCTATCGACACGCGTCGTGGTGGTGAGGGTGCGCTGATAGGTCTCCTCATCCTTGCCATGCATGTAGAACAGGCCGCCGACGTACTCCAGGAACTCGTCTTTGGGCGAGGCCAGGCGCAGCTCCTGGGAGTATTGGTCGAACGCCAGGTCGCCCTTGTCAGCGGTGCCGGGGAATGCGGCGGTGACCGTGCCGAGACGGTCGCCATCCTGATATTGAATGTTGTCCCAGCCGCGCCAGGCGGTGATCGAGGTGAGGGTGTAGTCGCCCAGGTTCCAGTCCAACTGTGCCGACAGGCCCTTGTTGGTGTCTTGCACATGGCTGCGGGTATCGGTGTTGATATCGCGGTTGTCGCTTGAGGCGCGCACCGGCCTCAAGGCATTGCTGAACGCCGGGTTCAGGGACTTGCTGACCACACCATTGGGCGCGTCATCGTGGGACTGCATGTAATCGGCGATCAGGGTCAGCTTCACGTCGTTGTTGGGCGTGAACTCCAGCTTGCCGCGAACGCCCTTGTGGTTGTAGCCATTGACCTCCTGACCGTTATGGCGGTTGTCGACGTTGCCGTCGTAGCTGCCGAACAAGGTGCTGATCGAGCCTTTGAGTACCTCCGGTACCAGGCTGCCGCCGATGCCGAAGCGCGTGCGGCTTTCATTGCCGCTGTAGAACGACTGATCGATAAACCCGTGGGTCTGGGCCGTCGGCGCCTTGCTCGTGATATTCAGCACGCCGGCCGAGGCGTTCTTGCCGAACAGCGTGCCTTGCGGGCCGCGCAGTACTTCGATGCGCTCAAGGTCCAGCAGGTCGAGGGTGGCCTGGCCGGGGCGTGCATAGACCACGCCATCGATCACCGTGGCCACAGTGGGCTCCACTCCAGGCGAGGTAGAAATGGTGCCCACGCCGCGCACGAACAATGAGGTGTCCTTGTTCGAAGCACCGGTGCGAAAGTTCAGCGATGGCACCTGCTGCGCGATGCTCGCCACTTCGTTGCGATTGTCACGCTCCAGTTGCTCGCCCTCAAGCACCGAGACGGCCACCGGGACTTTTTGCAGCGATTCTTCGCGGCGGGTAGCGGTGACTGTCACGGATTGGAGCGTGGGTTCCTGCTCATCAGCTGCAACAGCGCCGCAGACGGGCAAGGCGCTGAGGCCGGCCAGAAGCAACAAATGGGTGTGCCGTGGAAAGTTATGCATGCTGTGCCCGCTCGAAAAAATACCCTGGTCCGCTGCGGTTCTGCGACCGTCAGCGCCTGTGAACATGTCTTGGGCATTCGCTCGAGCGAGTAGCAGACAGCGCGCTTTGTTAGCGCTAACATCGGCATTATTGAAGCGGGCCGTTTAGAGCGTCAAATACTAAAAAATTAGTTTTATATTCCTTTTTTATAGGGCTATTTCGTGAGCGAACATCCACCGCGCAAACGCCGGGGCGCCGGACGCGTCACCCTGAACACCGTGGCACGCCAGGCCGGGGTGTCGGCCATTACCGTGTCGCGTTACTTCAACCAACCTGAACAGGTCTCGCCCGAGCGCCGCGAGCGTATCGCCGAGGTGGTGGCGCAATTGGGGTATGTGCCCAATCTGGTGGCCGGTGGCTTGGCCTCTGCGCGAGGCAAAATCGTCGCGATGGTGATTCCGAATATCTCGGGCCCGATTTTTGCCAATACGCTGCAGGGCTTCAGCGACACCCTCAGTCGTCACGGCTACCAGCTGTTGCTGGCCTCCAGCTATTTCAGCGTCGAGCAGGAGGAAAGTGCGGTGCGTGCCTTTCTCGGCTGGTCGCCGGCAGCGCTGGTGCTGACCAGCCGCTTTCACAGCCCTGGCACCGAGAAGATGATCGCCGAGGTAGATATACCGATCGTCGAAACCTGGGACTACGTGCCGGAACGCGCGCCGTTGCAAGTGGGTTTTTCTCATCATGAAGTGGGCGTCACCGCCGCTCGCTACTTGCATGGCAAAGGCTATCGGCGCATCGCCTTCGTACAAAACAGTGCAGTGGGCGACTTCAGCGCATTGGAGCGGCGCGATGGGTTTACCGCGACCCTCTCCGAGTTGGGTGTGCAGCCGTGGGTCTTTGTGCCGGACGCCGACCGTGCGCCCTTCGAAGCCGGCAAGCAGGCCATGGAAGCGCTGATGGGGCAGGCGGTCACGCCCGACGCGATTTTCTTCGCCAACGATAACCTCGCCGCCGGCGGTTTGCTGGCCGGTCAACGCGCCGGGCTGAGCATTCCCCAGGACTGCGCCGTATTGGGATTTGGCGACTACCCGTTTGCCCACATGTTGCTGCCCAGCCTCAGCACCCTCCAGCCACCCGCGTTGGAGATTGGTGTACTCGCTGCCACACGCGTCCTGCAAAGTCTGGGCGTATTAGCCACCGATGAAGTTAAGCGCTTGAATCTTTTGCACTGTCAGTTAATTGAAAGAGAGAGCACCTGAATGACCCGCCGTTATGGCTAATTGCAACTAGTGGCTATTGGCTGCTAACGCTCTAAATCAGTGCATTGGGCAATGTTTTGTATTTAATTACCCCCTTATCCGGAACTAGGGCTATAACTTCCAGTCGATACACCCGGCTAACGCCTGCCTGGGCTATGGCGAACTAATGGCATTGTTCGGTAGTTCTAAATAGCCATACTTTTCGCAACGTTAGATATTCCTCAATGATGTCGTCAGCGCCCATCGATGCTTGCAAGATGCAGATCCCGCACACCGACCAAGTGTGCGCGTGGCTGATGCAGCACGCCGGGCTCAAAATCGCTGATCTGGAACGCGCCCAGCGTTTATCCACTGAGCCTGGCGACCTGCTCGGTTTACTCACGCGCCTGGGCCTGGTGTCCGAAGTCGAACTGGCTCGCGCCTGGGCCGATTTGCTGGATGCGCCACTACTGGTGGCCGACGCGGCGCCGCCGTTGCTCGACCCGCTTCCCGTGCTCACCGAGCGCTTTATGCGCCATTACCAGCTAGTGCCGATGGGTTGGCATCAGGGCGGGTTGCGCGTAATGGCTGCCAACCCGGCGCAGTGGTATCCGTTCCAGGCCCTGGCGTATGCCTGTGAGGTGCCGGTCTGGCTGGCAGTCGGTTCGCATAATGAAGTCGAGACGCTGATCGAGCGCTATTACGGCCAGGGCCGTTCCGCCATGGGCAGCCTGATCGAAAACCTCGATGAGCAGGGCGGCGTGCTGGAGGACATCGAACACCTCAAGGACATGGCTTCCGAAGCGCCAGTGATTCGCCTGGTCAATCTGATCCTGCAGCGCGCCGTGGAACAGCGCGCCTCGGATATCCATATCGAACCCTTCGAAAACCAACTCAAGGTGCGCTACCGCATCGACGGCGTGCTGCACGACGCCGAAGCACCGCCTGCCAGTTCGTCGGCGGCGGTGATCTCGCGGGTGAAGATCATGGCGCGCCTGGACATCGCCGAACGACGCCTGCCCCAGGACGGGCGCATCATGCTGCGCATCCAGGGCAAAGCGTTGGACCTGCGGGTGTCCACGGTGCCCACCAGCTTTGGCGAGTCGGTGGTGATGCGCCTGTTGGACCGGCAAACCGTGCAATTCGATTTCCCCAGCCTGGGCTTCGACGGCCCGCGCCTGGCGGCCTTCCAGGATCTATTGACGCGGCCCCACGGCATCCTGTTGGTCACCGGGCCCACAGGTTCGGGCAAAACCACCACGCTCTATACCGCGCTGTCGCAACTCAACACGGCTGAACGCAAGATCATCACGGTGGAAGACCCGGTGGAATACCAGCTTGAAGGGATCAACCAGATCCAGGTCAAGCCCGCCATCGGCCTGGACTTTGCCGGAGCGCTGCGCGCCATCGTGCGCCAGGACCCGGACGTGATCATGATCGGCGAAATCCGCGATCTGGAAACCTGTCGCATCGCCGTACAGTCCTCCCTCACGGGTCACTTGGTGCTCTCAACCCTGCACACCAACAGCGCCGCTGCGAGTATCACGCGCTTGCTGGACATGGGCGTGGAGAGCTACCTGATTGCCTCCACGGTCAGCGGTATTCTCGCCCAGCGCCTGGTGCGGCGCCTGGACCCGGCCACGCGCGTGGCCTTCCAGGCCCCGCCGGAACTGATCAAGGAGCACGGCCTGGATCGCCTGACCGAGCAGCGTCCGATCCTGCTTTACCGCGGTGACTATCACGGCCGCAGTGCCCTCACTGAGTTGTTGGTAATGAACGACGAGTTGCGTGGCCTGCTGATGGGCCACGCCGACGCCGCCAGCCTCGAGCACGCCGCCCGCCGCGCGGGTTTGCGCACCTTGTATGAAGACGGTTTGCGCCAGGCCCTGGCCGGTGTCACCTCCCTGGAAGAAGTGTTGCGTGTCACCCGTGGAGATGACGTGTGAGCCTGTTCAAGTTCCGTGCCCTGGACAGCCAGGGCGTGGCCCAGAACGGCACGTTGCAGGCCATTGACCAGGCGGCTGCTGTCGCCGTCTTGCAGCAGCGCGGGTGGTTGCTGCTGCACATCGAAACGGCCAGCAGCCCCTTGTTGCGCCAGGCACGCGGGCAGTTGAAGGGCGCCGCGCTGGTGAGTTTCACCCAGCAGTTGGCCACGTTATTGGGCGCCGGCCAGCCCCTCGAACGCGCTTTAAACCTGTTGCTCAAGCAAGCCCGCCATCCTCAGGTGTGGGCCTTGATCGAGCGTATCCGCGACCAGGTCAAGGCCGGCAAACCGCTGTCGGCTGCGCTGGAGGAGGAGGGCGGCACGTTTTCCCCGCTGTACCTGAGCATGGTGCGCGCCGGTGAAGCCGGCGGGGCGTTGGAAGGTACCCTGCGCCAGCTCAGCGACTACCTGGAGCGTAGCCAGTTGCTGCGCGGCGAGGTGATCAATGCGCTGATCTACCCGGCGTTCCTGGTGGTGGGTGTACTGGGTTCCCTGGCGCTGTTGCTGGCCTATGTAGTGCCGCAATTCGTGCCGATTTTTCAGGACCTTGGTGTACCGATTCCACTGATCACCCAGGTGATCCTGGCGCTCGGCGAGTTCCTCGGCGCCTATGGCCTGGTGGTGCTGGCCGGGTTGTCGATCAGTGGGTGGATTCTGGCGGCGCGCCTGCGCGATCCCCTTCGCCGTGAGCGTTACGACCGTCACCTGCTGAGCATCCGCGTGATCGGCCCGCTATTGCAACGGGTGCAAGCCGCCCGCCTGACCCGCACCCTCGGCACGTTGCTCAGCAACGGCGTGGCGCTGCTGCCCGCGCTGGTGATCGCCCGGCAAGTCTGCAGCAACCGTGCGCTCCAGGCGCAAGTGGCGCTGGCCGCGCAACGGGTCAAGGGCGGCGGCACCCTGGCCGATGCGTTCGGTCGCCAGCCGCTGCTACCGGAGCTGGCGCTGCACATGATTGAAGTCGGTGAACAGGCCGGTGAACTGGACAGCATGCTGCTCAAGGTCGCCGACATCTTCGACGTCGAGGCCAAGCGCGCCATCGAACGCTTGCTCGCTGCACTGGTGCCGACCCTGACCGTGGTCATGGCGGTGCTGGTGGCGGTGATCATGCTCGCGATCATGCTGCCGCTGATGAGCCTCACCAGCCATATATGAACTTTCAAGGAGCAGAACCGATGAAAACCCGACACCGCCAAGGCGGCTTCACCCTTTTGGAAATGCTGGCGGTGATCGTGCTGCTGGGCATTGTCGCGACCATTGTGGTGCGCCAGGTCGGTGGCAATGTGGACAAGGGCAAGTACGGCGCGGGCAAGGCGCAATTGGCCAGTTTGAGCATGAAGATCGACAGCTACGCCCTGGACGTGGGGGCGCCGCCCAACAACCTGCAACAACTGCTCGACAAGCCGGCCAGTGCTTCCAACTGGTCCGGCCCCTACGCCAAGCCTTCGGAGCTGAAAGACCCGTTCGGCCACGGGTTCGGCTATCGCTTCCCCGGTGAGCACGGTGCCTTCGACCTGATCTTCTACGGCCAGGACGGCCAACCCGGCGGCGAGGGCTACAGTGCCGACCTGGGCAACTGGGAATAACCCGCCCGTGACCCAGCGAGGCTTTACCCTGCTGGAGATGCTGGTCGTCATTCTATTGATCGGCATTGCGGCGGGGTTGTTGGGGTTGGGTGTACGGCAAGGGCTGCAGGTGGCCAAGGAGCGCCGGGTGGTCGCGCAGATGGTCGAGGCGCTGCGCGCCACGCGGGCGAGCGCCATCGTCAGCGGCCAGGCGGCGCGCACTCAGTTCGACCTCCAGGGCCGCTCGTTCCAGGCCCCAGGGCGTGCGTCACAGCAGTGGCCAGCGCAGGTGCAAGTGACCTTGCACAGTGCCGAGCAGGCCGGGGCCGCCGTGGTGTTCTATCCCGACGGCAGTTCCACAGGCGGTAACCTGCTGCTGGCCAACGGCAGCCGTCGTTGGCGTATCGACATTGGCTGGCTTACCGGCAGTGTGCAGTCCGAGGCGCTGCCATGAAGCACCAGGCCGGTTTCACCCTGCTGGAAATGCTCGCCGCCCTGACGTTGATGGCGGTGTGCAGCAGCGTGTTGCTGGTTGCCTTCGGCCAGAGCGCGCGCGCCTTGTCCCAGGTGGCCCGCAGCGACCGCCTCAACCATGCCGCGCTCACGCTGCTGGACCAGGAAGCCGCCGGCCCGCTGACGGAGGGAACCCGCCAAGGCGAACTCGAGGGTATCTATTGGCAATTGACCAGTACCCGCCAACAGCCGCACCTGTTTCGTCTCGACCTTAACGTGCGTGAAGGCGCGCATCAGGCGCACTTCAGCACTTTGAAGGCGCGCCTGTGAAGCGCCGTGAGCAGGGTTTCACCCTGCTGGAAGTGCTCGTGGTGCTCAGCTTGCTGTCGGTGTTGTTGCTGCTGGTGAGCGCAGCGTTGCTGGGGGCCAATCGGGCGGTGGCCAAGGCCCAGGCCTACACCGTCAGCCTGGATGAAATGCGCGCCGCCCAACAGTTTTTGCGCACCTCGATCAGCGAGGCGCTGCCGCTAAAGCTCACTGACGATGACAGCCAGGCCGAAGGTTTTTTTATCGGCACGCCTGAGCGTCTGCAGTTTGTGGCGACCTTGCCCGGTGTATTGGGCGGGGGTATCCAGCGCTTTACCCTGCAACGGGTCGGGCAGGATCTGCAGGTGGCTTTTTCGCAGAGGGCCTCCCACGCCAACGCGCAGCGCGATGAGCCGCAGGTGCTTTTGCATGACGTCGAGGCGCTGCAGTTCAGCTATCGCGGTGTCTCGCCACTGGGCCAGCCCACCGACTGGTTGAGCCCGTGGCCCTGGCCCCGGCGCCTGCCCACTGCGGTGCGTATCGACGCCTCTGTCGACGGGCCGGTGCCATGGGTCGCCCAGGTGGTTGCGCTGCGCCTGAACCTGTCCAGCGCGAGCAGCGAAGAATGAAGCGCCAACGCGGTGCGGCCCTGTTGCTGGTGTTGTGGGTGCTGGCCTTGCTCAGCGTATTGCTGGGTGGCCTGGCCGGGTGGGTGCAACTGCAAAGTCGCCAGGCGCTATGGCTGCGCCAGCACACTCAGACACTGTTGGCCGCCCAGGCCGGTATCGCAGAGGTCATGGCGCAAGGGCAGTGGGTGGCGGACGGGCGTCCTATTGCGCTGACCTTCGACGACGCCCGCTTGCAGGTCAGTCTGCGCAGTGAGCGCGGCAAGTTGTACCTGGTCAACGCTGCCCCCCAGGACCTCACGCGCCTGGCCCTGGCCTGCGGCGCCACACCGGTTCAGGCCCAGCAGTTGGCCAAGGCCCTTGAGACTCGCCGCCATCAGGGCCTGGCGCCGTTTCGGGTGCTGGAGGAGGTACGTCAACTTCCCGGCATGACCCCGGCGCTCTACAGCCAACTACTGCCGCACATCACCTTGTGGAGCGACCTCGACCGGCCCGCTCCGGCATTCGCCAGCCCCCTGATGCGCAAGGCGTTGAACCTGCCACGCCAGGACGCCGAGGGCGTCGACCCCGGCCAGGTCGTGGAAATCGACAGCCGCGCCGAGCGCCCCGGCGGCTATCAGGCACGCCTGCGACTGACCCTTTTATTGAGCCCTGCGGAGGACAGCGCACAGCCCTATCGGGTGGTGCGGTGGCAAGAATGATTCAACTCGAACCGATTGCCCGCTACTGGCGCGGCAGCCTGCTGCAACAAGGCTGGCGCCTGTGGCTCACGGAGTTACGCGGCTGTGTGCCGAAGTGGCTGGCGTTCCAGGAACCGCCTGAGCAGGTTCATCACTGGCCGCTGACGGCTCCAGTGTTGCCAGGCAATGCGCGCCAGGTGCTGATGCTTGCTCCTGATGCCGTGTTGCAGCAAAGCGTGCAACTGCCTCTGGCTGCCGCGCGCAACCTCGTGGAGGTGGTTGGCTATGAACTGGACCGCTACACCCCGTTCAACGCCGGGCAGCTCTATTTCGTCGCCCGCCAGGAGCGGCGCACACCCAGCCACCTGGAGGTGAGGGTGGTGGCGATCCTGCGCGAGCGCCTTGACCAGGTCCTCACTGACTGCGCCGCCCTCGGCCTGTACCCACACCGCGTGGATGTGGCGGGCCTGGGTATCGACCTGCTGCCCGCGCCGTTACGCCCGCGTTCGCGGCCTGCCGGCAAGCAATTGCAGCGCAGCCTGCCGTGGTTGTGCGGCGCGTTGCTGATCGCGGCGATGCTGTTGTGGCTCAACGACCGCCAGCGGGTACTCGACAGCATGCACGCCACTGTCCAACAGCAAAAAGCCGAGGTCGCCCAGGTGCACGCCCTGCGCCAGCAACTGCTCAACACCCGTGGCGCGGCGCAGTACCTCAGCCAGCGTAAACGGGCGCAACCGCCCCTGGCCGCGCTGCTGAATGACTTGACCAGTTGCCTGCCCGCAGACACCTGGCTCGACCAATTGGACGTCAAGGACGGCGAGGTGAGTTTCTCCGGCCAGAGCGCCAAGGCCAGTGGCCTGATCAGCCGCATCAAAGGCTGCCAGCGCTTGGACAACGCGCAATTCGAAGGGGTGATCCAACCCGACGCACGCACCGGCAAGGACCAGTTTGCCTTGCGTGCCCACTTACGCCAGGAGGCCGCCGATGCGCCGACCCCTCACACGCCGTGAACGCCGCGGCGCCGCCTTGTTGACCCTGGCGTTGGTGCTCGGCGCGGCCTATTGGCTGTTGATCGACAGCTGGTTCGCCGGGCCGCTGCGGGCCATGGGTGAACAGGCCGAACAGTTGCGTGAACAGCAGCAGCGCTATGCCAGCGTCATACGCCAGGGCGATGCTTTGCGCGAACAGTTGGCGCAAGCACAGCAAGACCCGGCCAGCAGCGCCAGCCTGTTGCCAGGGGACGACCCGGACGTGGTCGCCGCCGACCTGATGCAGCGTCTCGCCGACCTGATCAACAGCCACGCCAACCTCGGCGGCGGCTGCAACCTGACCCAGCGCAAACCGATCACGCCTGAACAGAACGACAGCGAGCCCTATCGTCAGGTCAAGGTCAGCCTCACGCTCAATTGCGCCATCGAACCGCTGACCGCGATCCTGCATGGGCTGGAATATCAACCGCCTTTTCTGTTCGTCGATGAGCTGCATATTCGTCGCGACAAACAGGCGCCAGCCAGTGGCGGGGCGGGCAAGCTGGCGGTGCAACTGCTGGTGCGCGGCTACCTGCAACCGGCGCGGGTGGCACCATGATTGGCCCCTTGCGTCCTCTTGAATGGGGCTGGCTCGGCGTGGCCGGGCTCTTGGGGCTGTTGATGGCGATGATCCTCAGCAGCATCGGCGACGCCCCCCGGTGGTTACCCGATGCGCCGGTGCACGCGCCACCCTCGTTCCAGGTGCAGGCCGCTCCCACGCCAGCGTTGCAAGACCTTGCCGGTACCTGGCAAGCGCCGCTGTTCAGCCCGGATCGCCGTCCGGACCGGGAGGTGGGTAAAACCCAAGTGGCGAGCCTGGCCAACCTGACCCTCAGCGGCATCATGATCACCGGCAACCTGCAAATGGCCATGCTCAAGCAAGCCGGTGGCCCAACGCTCACGGTGCGCTTGGGCCAGGCGTTGCCCAACGGCTGGCGCCTGGAACACCTGACCCCGCAATACGCTCGTTTTGCCCTGGACGGGCGCACCCAGACCCTGAGCCTCTACGGTAAGCGGTTACCCCTGATCTCACATCCCCGCGAGTCTCTCCCTTGATTGATATGCGCACTTCGCTGTTTTGCCTGGCTACCGCCGTTTCCCTGGGCGGCTGTGGCTCTTTGCCCGACACCCTCGACCCGGACGACGACCTGCTGCACGAGGCCCTGCAGGGCACCGGCGCACAACGCCCGCCGCTTCAGGCGCCTGTGGCCGAAACCGCTCCACCTGCCACCCAGGCTCCGCCGCAGCGCCAGCTCATTCGTGGCAATCAAGCGTTTGTGCGCCAGCCCGCGGCACCCGTAAACGTGCCGGAGCAGGGCGGCGACATCGTGTTCAACTTCGCCGATCAGCCCATCGAGGCCGTGATCAACAGCGTGATGGGCGACCTGCTGCACGAGAACTACAGCATCGCCGAGGGCGTGAAGGGCACGGTCAGCTTCTCCACCTCCAAGCCTGTAGACAAACAGCAAGCGCTGTCGATTCTCGAAACCCTGTTGTCCTGGACCGACAACGCCATGATCAAACAGGGCAACCGCTATGTGATCCTGCCGGCCAACCAGGCAGTGGCGGGCAAGCTGGTGCCGCAGATGCGCGTGGCGCAACCGGCCAGCGGCCTCTCGGCACGTCTGTTTTCACTGCGCTATATCTCGGCCACCGAGATGCAGAAACTGCTCAAACCCTTCGCTCGTGAAAACGCTTTTTTGTTGGTGGACCCGGCGCGCAATGTCCTGAGCCTGGCCGGCACGCCCGACGAACTGGCCAACTACCAGGACACCATCGACACTTTCGACGTGGACTGGCTCAAGGGCATGTCGGTGGCGGTGTTCGGCCTGCAACGCGCCTCGGTGGCCGAGCTGATGCCCGAGCTGCAAGCCATGTTCGGCGCGGACAGTGGCACACCCCTGGCCGGCATGCTGCGGTTCTTGCCGGTCGAGCGCACCAACTCGGTGGTGGCGATTTCTTCCCAGCCCCAGTACCTCAGCGAAGTGGGCGACTGGATCCGTACCATCGACGAGGGCGGCGGCAACGAGCCGCAGATGTATGTGTACGACGTGCGCAATATGAAGGCCGGCGATCTGGCCAAGTACCTGCGGCAGATCTACGGCAATGGCGCGATCAAGGATGACGCCCCGGCGAAAGTAGCGCCGGGGTTGCGTACCACCACCTTGTCCTCATCCACCAGTGCCGGTTTGCAGGCGAGCGCCCCGGTGCCCGCAGCCGAAGAACCTGAATCCGAGCCTGCCGAAAACACCCAGGCATCGCCCACCAGCGACCTCGAAGCGGGCACGCGCATCACCGCGCAAAAGAGCAGCAACCAACTGCTGGTGCGCACCCGCCCGGCGCAATGGAAAGAAATCGAAGCGGCGATCAAACGCCTCGACAACCCACCGCTGCAAGTGCAGATCGAGACCCGCATTCTGGAGGTCAAGCTCACCGGCGAACTGGACCTGGGGGTGCAGTGGTACCTGGGCCGCCTGGCCGGTAATTCCACCAGTACTACGGTGGCCAATGCCTCCGGCAGCCAAGGCGCCCTGGGCGGTGGCGGGGCAGGGCTGGGG
>NZ_JAEKCY010000033.1:0-41283 GCF_016405475.1 Pseudomonas sp. MF6767
TCGGCAGCGTCAGATGTGTATCAGAGACCTCGTTGTTCTACTCCTTCGTCAGCTCCAACCTGCAAGTGGCCCTGCACGCCCTGGAAACCAACGGCCGCACCCAGGTGCTGTCGGCGCCATCCCTGGTGGTGATGAACAACCAGCCGGCGCAGATCCAGGTGGGGGACAACATTCCCATCAGTCAGACCACCGTCAATACCGGGGACGCCGACACCACCTTGAGCAGTGTGGAATATGTGCAGACGGGGGTGATTCTGGATGTGGTGCCGCGCATCAATCCGGGTGGGCTGGTGTACATGGATATCCAACAACAGGTCAGTGATGCCCAGAACTCGACGGGAAACAGTGAGACGCCGGTGAACCCGCGTATCTCCACGCGCTCGGTGTCCACCCAGGTGGCGGTGCAGAGTGGCCAGACGGTGCTGCTCGGCGGGTTGATCAAGCAAGACAATGCTGAGAGCGTCAGTGCCGTGCCTTACCTGGGGAAGATTCCGGGGTTGCGCTGGTTGTTTGGCAACACCGGCAAGTCCAAGGACCGCACGGAGCTGATTGTGTTGATCACGCCAAGAGTCATCACCAGCAGCAGCCAGGCGCGGCAGGTGACGGATGATTATCGTCAGCAGATGCAGCTGTTGCGACCGGCTCAATGATCCTGGCTGTACCGAGTACCCATGTGGGAGGGGGCTCGCTCCCGATGGTGGCCTGGCACCTTGCGATCAAAAATGTGGGAGCTGGCTTGCCTGCGATGATGGCCTGCCAGCCGACACCTATCAACCTGACACCCCGCGATCAAAAATGTGGGAGCTGGCTTGCCTGCGATAACGGCCTACCAGCCGACACCTATCTACCTGACACTCCGCAATCAAACTGTGGGGGCGGGCTTGCTCGCGAAGGCGGCCTAACAGGCGACGCAGTTATACCGGGTACATATCCATTCCTGCGGTAACGGCCACTTAGGGTTCCGCCCTGACGGCGGCTCACTTTGCAAAAGCGGCAAAGTAAGCAAAACGCTCTTGCCCCACCACTCGGCACCTCGCTTTGGCTCGGTGTGCCCGTAATTCGCCAGTGATTTGGGGGGCCGCCGCCACGCGCCATCCATGGTGCGGGGCGGCTAAACCGGCATCCCTGCCGGTTTACCCCCCAAATCCCTGTCGAATTCCGGCCAGCGTGGTTTAACGGGGCGCCTGAGATCAAAAGCAGATCAAGAGCGGCTCGCTTCGCATCGTGGTTACCGTCGGTAGTTACCGTTGCGATGGGGGGGCGTGTCAGTAAATGCATTTTGACTGGCCCACAGTCATCAGGAGCACGCCCCCTCCCACACTTTGAGCGTTCTGCGCGCCCAGATTAAAAATCATTTTTATGAATAATTATTTTTATAAATAATGAAAGTACAGAATATTAGCTTATGCCCAAATAGCATTATATTTTTAAAATCCATTCCGTTATGTTTGATCCCAACAGCCTACCCCTGACCTCGGATGGTACCCAGCGTGATTCAGATTCTGCGCGCCTGACCGGGTAATCATCCCGCCGCAGCAGAGTCGTTGGACGGGAGCTCAACGTATGTTGCCACTTCAAACCCCTCGCTTGCCCCACACCTAGCCCAAGCCGCATCGCCCCTTTGACTACCGGCCACGTCGCGCCAGGCGCGTGCCTGCCCGACTTTGCGATTTGGAAAAAGCTGGGAATGGATATGAAGCAAATTCTGCAACCTACTGCTGCCCTGACCCTGTCGCTGTTCGCCGCAGCAGCCCAGGCCCAGGATGACAGCACCTTGTCGACGGTCGTCGTGACCGGCAACCGTGGCGCCGAGCAGCGCACGGTCACCAGCAGCCCGGTGCCGATTGACGTGGTCAGCGCCCGGCAATTGCAAAACACCGGCAAGCCCGGGTTGATGGAGGCGTTGAGCGCGGTGATCCCTTCGCTGACCCTGCCGGAAAAAACCGGTTGGGACGCCAGCGGCATTGCCCGGGCACCGAACCTGCGGGGTTTGAGCGCCGCCGAAGTGTTGGTGCTGGTCAACGGCAAGCGCCGCCACACCAGTGCCACCTTGAATATCAACGGCATCAACACCGGCGCGGCGCCGGCTGACCTGGACCTGATCCCCATCAGCGCCATCGACCATGTCGAAGTGCTGCGCGATGGTGCGGCTGCCCAATACGGGTCTGACGCCATTGCCGGGGTGATCAACGTGATCCTCAAGGCCGACACCCGCGGTACCTCGGTGACCCACGCGGGCCTTGGCTACGACGGCAAGAAACAGACCGTGCAGCAAAGCCTCAACAAGGGCTTCGAAATCGGCAACGGCGGCATCGTGCAACTGGCCCTGGATGCACGCAGCCAGAACGATGACAACAAGGCCAGCGCCAACGGCTACACCTATGAGCAAGCCTATGGCCTGGCGGGCAAGTCCACCTATGGCGGCTACGGTACGCCCAAGACCAACCTGCTGACCCTGGGCTACAACGCCGAGTTGCCGATCGACGACAGCCTCAGCCTCTACTCCTTTACCACCTACTCGCGACGCAAGGCCGAGCAGGGGCAGAACTTCCGTCTGCCGACCATCACCAACACCATCACCACCGGGCCTAACGGTTACCCGGCCGGGTACACCCCGACCTGGTACATCGACGAGGACGACTTCCAGGCGGCGTTTGGTGGCAAGGGTACTGTGGGCGAGTGGGACTGGGACTTGTCTACCACCTATGGGCGCAACGAAGCGGAGCAGGGCACCACCCACAACCAGAACCCTTCCCTGGGCGAAGCCACGCCGAACAGCTTCACCTCCGGTACCTGGATTTCCACCGAGCTGACCACCAACCTGGACTTCAAGCGTGGCTTCGACATCGGACTGCAAAAGCCCTTGGACCTGTCCTATGGCTTCGAGCATCGGCGCGACACTTACGAGGTGCAAGCCGGCGATTACGCGTCTTATGCCAATGGCGGTTACTGCGTGGCGCCGGGTAACTGTGCGTCGTCCGGGGCACAGGTCACCAACGGCATTTCACCGGACGAAGAAAGCAGCGCGTCACGCAACAGCCTGGCCGGTTACGTGGATGTGGGTTTCAACCCCTTGCCGGACTGGTACGTTGGCACGGCGGTGCGTTATGAGCATTACAACGAGGGCGTGGGCGCCACCCGCAGCGGCAAGCTGACCACCCGCTACGACTTCACCCCGCAGTTCGCGGTGCGTGCCACCGTGAGCAATGGCTTTCGTGCGCCGTCCCTGGCCAACAGTCTGTTCAGTGCGCGCTCCACCACCTATGGCGTCGTCGATGGGGTGTATCAGTCGATCAACTATGGCGTGCTCCCCGTGGGCTCGGCGGCGGCCCAGGCGCTAGGCGCGCAGGCGTTGAAGCCCGAGCGCTCCACCAACTTCAGCCTTGGTTTCACGCTCACGCCCACCGACCGCCTGAGCTTCACCGCCGATGCCTACGTGATCAACCTGCGTGACCGCATCACCCTTACCGGCACCTTGCTGGGCCCGGAAGTCACCCAGGTGTTGCAGAACAACGGCATCAACTCCACCTCCGGCGGCCAGTACTTTATCAACGGCGCCGACACCCGCACCAAAGGTCTGGACCTGGTCAGCAGCTACAACCAGGACCTGGGCGCGTTCGGCGCGCTGAAGTGGACCGCCGCGTTCAACTGGAACCAGACCCAAATCCTCAACTACAAGGAATCCACCCACATTCTTGGTACCTCCTACGACCTGATGGACCGCCAGGCGCGCAACCTGATCACCGGCGTGCAACCCAACACCAAGCTGATCCTGGGCGGTGACTGGAGTATCGAACGCTTCAACCTCAACCTGGCCCTGACCCGCTACGGCTCGTACAAGGAAGTGAACTCATCGGCCAATCGTGACCTGGACCGGGTCTACAACGCCCGCTGGATCACCGACCTCGACCTGGGCTACAGCCTCACCAAAGACCTGAACATTGCCATCGGCGCCAAGAACCTGTTCGACCTCTATCCCAAGAAACAAGGGGTGCCGAGCAGCACCATGGTTGCCAGCTACGGCACCTATTCGCCCTACGGTTTTACCGGTGGGTATTACTACACCCGGCTGACTTACGCCTTCTGAGGCCTGCGAGGAAAAGAACATGCCCATTGTCGCCAAACCCTATGACCTGCTGGATGAAGTCAGCGCCCAACCGCTGCGCCAGCGCCGTGCCGCCACGCCGATCAAGGCGTTGCGCGTGGTGCCGGCCCGGCACCCCTGGCGCTGGGCCGGGTCGATTTTCGCCGCGCTGGTATTACTCGCCATCGTGCACTCCCTGGCCACCAACCCGCGCTGGGAATGGGGGGTGTTCGGCCAGTGGTTCTTTTCGCCCTCGGTGCTGCGCGGGTTGGGCCAGACGTTGCTGCTGACGCTGTTGAGCACAGTCTTCAGCATCCTGCTGGGTACCGCGCTGGCCCTGGCGCGGCTGTCGGGTTCGCCGTTGCTGGCGGCATTGGCCTGGGGCTATATCTGGTTTTTCCGGTCGATGCCGGCGCTGCTGGTGCTGATCATCCTCTACAACTTTGCCTACCTGTACGACCACATCGTGCTAGGCGTGCCGTTCACCGATCTGGTGTTCGCCGAGTGGTCGACGGTGGATGTGCTCAGCCAATTTACCGTGGCCGTCCTGGGCTTGAGCCTGATGCAGGCGGCCTACGCGGCGGAGATCATTCGCGGTGGGCTGATTGGCGTGGATGCCGGCCAGCATGAGGCGGCGGCGGCCTTGGGGCTGCCGGCCTCTCGACGCATCTTCCGGATCATCCTGCCCCAGGCACTGCGCTCGATCTTGCCGTCGGGGTTCAACGAAATCATCGGCCTGGTCAAGGGCACCTCGATTGTCTACGTGCTGGCCTTGCCCGAGCTGTTCTATACCGTGCAGGTCATCTACAACCGCACCCAGGCGGTGATCCCGTTGCTGATCGTCGCCACGGTCTGGTACCTGATCATCACCACCGTGCTCACCAGCGCCCAGTACTACGTCGAGCGCCACTTCGCCCGGGGCACCGCGCGGGTGCTGCCACCCACGCCGTTGCAGCGCGTGCGCCGCTGGTTCAAGGAGAAGGCCCATGCCTGAAGCACGTGCCGGGCGCATTCAGATCCAGGGCGTGGGCAAGCGCTTTGGCAACCAGCAGGTACTCGATCATATCGACCTGAGCATTGACCCTGGCAAGGTCACGGTGATTCTCGGGCCGTCCGGCTCGGGCAAGTCCACCTTGCTGCGCACCATCAACCATTTGGAGAAGATCGACAGCGGGCATATCACCATCGACGGTGAGTACGTCGGATATCGGCGCAAAGGCGAGCTGCTTTTTGAACTCACCGAACGCGAGATTCTCAAGCGCCGTATCGACGTGGGCTTCGTGTTCCAGAACTTCAACCTGTTTCCCCACCTCACCGCCTGGGAAAACATCGCCGAAGCGCCCCTGGCGCACAAGCGCTGGAGCCGGCTGCAGGCCCGTGACAAGGCCGATGAATTACTCGCCAAGGTCGGCCTGGCGGACAAGGCCGACGCCTACCCGCGCCAGCTCTCCGGCGGCCAACAGCAACGCGTCGCCATCGCCCGGGCCTTGGCGCTCGACCCCAAAGTGCTGCTGTTCGACGAGCCCACCTCGGCCCTCGACCCGGAACTGGTGGGTGAAGTGCTGGACGTGATCAAGGGCCTGACCCAACTGGGCGTGACCCTGGTGATCGTCACCCATGAGATCGGCTTTGCCCGCGAAGTGGCCGACCACGTGGTGTTCCTCTGCGACGGCCAACTGATCGAAGAAGGCCCGCCCGAACAGATCCTGCGCCAACCCCGACATCCCCGCACCCAGGCCTTTCTCGGCAAAGTGCTTTAGTTCAAGGAGTGACTGCCCATGTTTATCACCACTGCCCGTGTCGTCCTGTTGGCAATTGCCGGGGCCGCTGCCCACAGCGCATTTGCCGTGCAACAGGTCGACCTCAGCCCCGATCGCCCGCGCATCCATGCGCCACGCAATGAAGCGGCCATCGCGCAGATCCCGCCGGGCTTCAAGTTCGCCCAGCCGGGCAAGTTCACCGTGGCCGTGTCAGGTGTAGCCGGGCCACCGCTGGCGCTGCTGGCCAGTGACGACAAGACCACCATCGGCAGCGAGGCGGACACCGCCCAATTGGTAGCCGACAGCCTTGGCCTGCAACTCAACGTCGTGCAGACCAGTTGGGAAGACTGGCCCCTGGGCGTCAGCTCGGGCAAATACGACGCGGTGATCAGCAACGTCACCGTGACCGAGGCGCGCAAAAAGCGTTTCGACTTCGCCACCTACCGCCAGGATGTGCTCGGGTTTTACGTCAAGAGCACCAGCAAGATCAGTGAGATCAAGCAGGCGGCGGATATTGCCGGGCTGAAGATCATCGTCGGCTCCGGCACCAACCAGGAAAAAGTCCTGCTGGCGTGGAACGAGGCCAATGAGAAAGCCGGCCTCAAACCTGCGTTGTTGCAGTACTTCGACGACCAGGCCGCCGCACAACTGGCGGTGCAGTCTGGGCGCAGCGACGCACTGTTCGGGCCGAACTCGGTGTATGCCTATTCGGCAGCGATCACCGGCGGCATCAAGCGTGTCGGCACCGTCAATGGTGGCTGGCCGTTGCAGGCGGATATCGCGGTGACCACGCGCAAGGACAACGGCCTGGTGCAGCCGATCCACACGGCACTGCAGGGCGCGATTGTCGGCGGCCAATACGAGCAGGTGCTGCAACGTTGGGGCCTGGATGTCGAGCGCGTCGACAAGTCGCTGATCAACCCACCGGGCCTGCCGGACTAGGAGCATCGACATGGGACTGACACGACGTGAAGCGCTATCGAGTATTGCCGCAGTCGGCGGTGAGAAGGCGGTCAAGGACGCATTGGCGGTGTTGGGTCTGGGCCCATCGTCACACCGCCGACCGCAACCGCTGAAACTCAAGGACGACCTGGGGCAGGGCACTCGGGTTCTGGTGCTGGGCGCCGGAATTGCCGGGCTGGTCACTGCGCTGGAGTTGACACGCGCCGGCTTCAGTGTGCAGGTGCTGGAGGCCCGCGAGCGCGTGGGTGGCCGCACCTGGACCCTGCGTAACGGCGACCGCGTGGACTATAAGGACGGTCGCTCGCAGACGGTGGGGTTTGACCCAGGCCAGTATTTCAACGCCGGGCCGGCGCGCATCCCCAGCCAGCACCGCACGATCCTCGACTATTGCAGTGAGCTTGGCGTGCCGTTGGAAGTGCTGGTCAACAGCAGCCATGGCGCCCAGGTGCGGCCGGACCTCAGCCAAGCGGCGTTCAGTGTCGGCCAGGCGCTCAACGATACCCGCGGGCATCTGTCGGGGTTGCTGGCCAAAGCGGTGCAACGCGACGCTCTCGATGATGTATTAAGTGGCGAAGAGCGCACACGCCTGCTCGGTTTTTTGCAGGTGTACGGTGACCTGTCCCAAGAGTTGGCTTTTGAAGGCACCCTTCGCTCCGGGCACCTTGAATCTGCCGCCCACCCTGGCGCCTTGCCCGCCCGCCATAAACCGTTGGGGTTGGACCGCTTGCTGCACCCGGAACTCTGGGGCGCTCTGTTACACACCGAATTTCCGGAGTTTTCGGCCACCATGTTCCAGCCAGTGGGCGGCATGGACCGCATCACCGAGGCCTTCTACCGACGCGTGCAGGAGCAGGTGCAACTGGGCGCCCAGGTGCGGCAGATCCGCCAGCTGGAGGACGGCGTGGCGGTGACCTACCACGACCAGCACAGTGGCCGTGAACAGGTGGTGCGTGCCGACTTTCTGGTCTCCACCTTGCCGCTGCCCCTGCTGGCCAAGCTCGATACGGACTTCAGCGCGCCGGTCAAGGCGGCCCTGCTCAGCACCCGCAGCGACCAGGCGACCAAGGTGGCCTGGCAATCCCCGCGCTTTTGGGAGACCGACTACCGTACCTACGGCGGCTTGTCGTGGATCGAGCACCCGGCGCGCCTGCTGTGGTACCCCAGCAACGACCTCAACACCCGCGAAGGCGTGCTGGTGGCCGGTTACGTGACCGGCGAGGGCGCTGACGTGTTTGGCGGCCAGCCCCTCGATCAGCAGTACGCCGCTTCCCGGCAAGCCGTGGAGCTGTTGCATCCAGGTTATTCCAGGCACTTGCGCAATCCTCTGGCGGTGTCCTGGGAGCAGATCCCCTACAGCGAAGGCCCGTGGTTGCAACGCGAACACTTCCCCGCCGAGGCCCACGCCCTGCTTGAACAGCCCCATGGCCGGGTGTACTTCGCCGGCGACGGCCTGGTGCAGAGCGGCGTGGGTATCTGGCAGGAATCGGCAGCCAACTCGGCGCGCCATGTGGTCGCGCAACTGGCCGAGCGCATCACCCAACAACACCAACTCGCGGCGTTGGCCGCATCCTGAGGAGCCTCACCATGAGCGACAGCATCCAACGCACCAGCGTCGGCGAATTCCCCATCTCGCAAACCGTCACCGTGCCGGCCTCGGCCAGCCTGGTGTTTGTCAGCGGCACGCTGCCGGACCCCGCCGACCCGAAGGTGCCTGGGGTATATGGCGACACCGAAGTGCAGAGCGTTTCAGTGTTCAACAAACTGCGCCAGATCCTGCGCCAACACGACCTGGACCTGGGCGACATCGTGCAGTTACGGGTGTTTCTGGTCGGCGCCGAAGAGACCGATGGCAAGCTGGATTTTGCCGGGTTGCAGCGCGGCTATACCCAGTTCTTTGGCACGCCCGAACAGCCAAACAAACCGGCGCGCACCGCGTTGCAAGTAGTGGCGTTGCCGTTGCCGGGGGCGTTGGTGGAGGTGGAGGCGATTGCGGCCAGGGCGGTGTGATCACACCCGTCACTCTGCGGATCGTTCCCACGCTCTGCGTGGGAATGCCGCCCCGGACGCTCCGCGTCCCATCGCCTCGCAAGCGCCACGCACTGCACAAGGTGACGCGGAGCGTCACAGAATGTATTCCCATGCAGATCGTGGGAACGATCATCATGGCAGAGGTTCCACCTACTCCTGCAACAGCAATGCCTGCTGCTTGAGCCTGCGTTTTTGCGCAAACGGCAAGCTCTCATCATCCCCATACGGCGCGCTATACCAGTTGCCGTAGCTCGGGTTGGGCAGCAGGAACCAACGCTGGCCTAGCCAATTCACATAGGGTTCGACGGCCTTGCGTTGTGCATTCAGGGTGTTGTGTTCGGCTTGCACAAAGTCTCCCAGCGAGTCACCTGCCATCAACAGCACGCGGGCATGGTTGGCGACCCACTGGCGACGACAGTTCTTGCCATAACCCGCGCTTTCGCAGTGGCCGGTGGGGGTGCTGGCCGCCAGGATCTGTGCGTCGCTCTCAATCGGAAAGCCGCGCAAACGCAGGTTTTTGGCGGTGGCCGCGACCTGGCTGTGCTCGCGGTTGGTGAGGTAGTAAACCTGGATGCCTTTTTGCCGGGCCGCCTGCAGGAACGCTACCGAGCCTGGCAGTGCCTGGGCCTTGGCCTGGTTGACCCAGGTGTTCCAGCGGTCATAGGAATAGACCTGATTATTGATGATATCGCGGGCGTTGAGGGGCACGTTGTCCAACAGCGTTTCGTCGATGTCCACCACCACGGCCGGGGGCAAGCCGGCCATGTTGCGTGGGGCAAAGGGCAGGGCGTCCCAGCTCGGGTCGGCCAGGGCGACATCCAGTTGGCGGGTGGCATTGGCGAAGAGCTGGCGGTAGATCAGCTCGTGTTCGATGGACGTCTGGGTCCAGAGCACTGCATCGAGTTGGTCGTTGGCCGGGGGTGTTTGCTGGCAGCCTGCCAGAGCGGTGGTCAACAGGCAGACACTGGCGAATAACAAGTTACGCATGAGCAAGTCTCGCAGAGGGTAGGCGCGTGGTCAGCACAGTAGCGCAATTACCCGCACAATCAAGGCGTGCACACCAGTGACTGGCGCTCATAGTTCAGCGCCTTGTTCTGCGGTGGTAACGCATAGGTGGCACGACAATGCTGCTCACCCCACTTGATGATCAGCGTGCCCTGATCCTCTTCCACCAGTGCCAAGGCATTGCCATTCGGATCGGCAATCGCCAACTGCTTGCCATTGGCGTCTTCCAGTGAGGCACCAAACGACAGCGGTTGATGCTGGGCATCAAACAACTCAAACAATACGCGACGCCCGCTAGTGCCACTGTAATGCGCCACCACGATGGCGCCACGGCGCGGCACCAGTTGCTGGGTGGCGTTGGTGATTTCCACGTCGCCTCCCAGATCGCGGGTGTCCAGGCTGATCCAGTTGACCCGGTAGGGTTGCGCAGTGGGCACCACGGCATAGCCGTTGTACCCGGTCTCCACCCCGCTGTAGCTGCTGATCTTGGCACCAGAGACGCCTGGTACTTCGGCCAGGGCGAAGGTCTCGCTGACCGTCTGCCCCAGGTTGACGCCACCCGCATGAGCCACCACCGAGCCTGCGAGGTTGAAGTTCTGTGAGTTGTAGCCCTGGCCCTGGCTGTAACCGAGGCTGACATCTGCCACGGCGGTGCGACTGTTGACGTTCACCGAGCCTGAGTCGCCGCTGGTGTCACTGTGGCCGGCCTGCACCGAATAGAAAGTGTCGCTGGTATCGGCCACGTAGCCATTGATGCCCGCTTGGGTGGTGGTATCGCCACGTTGGTGGCTGGTGGTGACAAACGCCCGTGGCGCGCGGGCCTGGCTGCCCAGCGGGAAAGACACCGACAGGTTCACCTGCGTGTCGCTGCTCGGCTCGCCCCAGGTGACGATCTGCTTGGTGCGCGTCACGCCAAGGTTGTAGCTCAGGTCGCCCCAGTTGCCGGTGTAGCCCGCGGAAAAGCTCTGGGAGCCGCCCCGATTCCAGTAGCGTTGGTCGCTGGCGTTCACATACAGGCTGCCGAATTCGCTGTTGCGTCCGATGCTCTGGTTGATGGTCAGGTCGGTGCGGGTTTTCGAGTGGCCGGTGCGTACGCGCAGGTCTTCGCTGCTGTCTTCCACATGGTCGGTGAGGGTGCGATAGCCCTCGGTGGAGTAGCGATAGGCGGCCAGGGTGAAGTTGGTATCGGTGCCGGCAAAGGTCTTGGCGTACAAGGCGCGTACGCTGCTGCCCTGGGAGGTTCGCCCCTGGGCCTTGCTGGACGAATGGGTGGTATCCAGGGAGAACGCACCGAACGAGGTGTTCCGCCCGGCACCGATCGACAGCGCGCTGTAGTCCTCACTGGCTTGCACACCGACAATCCCACTGAGGTTGCTGGTCAAGCCGTAGGCCAGCGTACCGCTGAGAAAGCGCGGGGAGGCCAGGCCATCGGCATTGCTTTTGAACGTGCCCGCCGAGACGCTGTATTTCACCTGGCCTTCGCGCACCATGATCGGCAGGCTGGAGAACGCCTGCATCGTCACCCGGCGCGTGCCGTCGGCTTCAATCACGGTGATTTGCAGGTCACCGTTGGAGCCGCTGGGGTAGATATCGTTGATCTCGAACGGGCCTGGCGCGACGTTGGCGGTGTAGAGGATGTAGTCGTTCTGGCGGATTTCCACCGTCGCGTTGGTCTGCGCCACCCCACGGATTACGGGGGCATAGCCGCGCTCGCTGTCGGCGCGCATGCCATCATCAGAGGCGAGCTTGACCCCGCGATAGCGCACGCTGTCGAACAGGTCAGTGTCGGAGAAAATCTCACCGGCGCTGAACTGGCCCTTGATCGCGGTGACGTCATGCTGCAAGTAAGTGCGGTTGCTGGTGAAGGTGTTCGAGCGATCGGTGCCGCCGCTCAGGTTCGACTCGTTGCGCAGGCGCCAGGCCCCCAGGTTGATGCCGTTGCGCAGGCCCAGGTTATTGGCAATGCGGGTTTTATAGTCGCCGGCGGTGCGGCTGCTGTTGAGCTGGTAGTTGATGAAAGCGGCGGGCACACCGTCGTCCCACAACTGTGGGTCGACATACCCGCGCAAGCCACGCTGCATCGCCACCTGCGGGATACTTGCGAGCAGGCGCAGACGGCTGCTGTCGTAGCGCACGCTGGCGTCTTCGATCATGTCGGCAAGGGCGTAGCAGTCCTGCGGCTGCTGCGGGTCAAGTTTGCCCTCGGCCTGCAAACGGTGCAGGTCGATACCCAGTTGCTTGAGCAGGTCGAGGGTCAGGCAGGCTTCTACACGACCGTTTTTCGGGTTGCGCTTGAAATCGATATCGCGTCGGCCCACCAGCATTTCGTTGCTGTACAGGTCGACGCGGTAATTGCCCGGCAGCACGCTGTTGGCCGAGAGCAATTGCTGCAAGTCCACCGGCGACTGCGAGCCTTGCAGGAAGGTGGTGTTGAAGGTTTGCGCAGCGTCATCGGCCATGGTCAGACTGGGCAAGCTGGCAGCAATCGCCAGCGACAGCGTCTTCAACTTCAATACGCCACGTGCGGGCCTGTTGCTGGAAAGAAAAGACATGCGAAGACCTATGACATCCCTGATTGACGGACAGTCGGGCACGCAAACACGCACGCGAAGTGAGCTTGTGAGTTAGCGAAAGTGCTTAGGGGTTAAGTCGCGATTCAGTCGCATACGCCGGTAGCGCAGTGCCGCTAGACAGTGGCGCGCTGTAGTGATTCTGCGCGCCGTAATCATTGATGCTGGAAAACGACAACCGCACCGGCCCGCTGGCAACTGGAGCACTGAGCGCAAACTGTTTTTGTTCGCCGGGCGCAATCATGGTGGAGTCGCTGGCCACTACCGCCTGCACTTTGATGTCGGCCATGGACACGTGGTACAGTGTCGGGTTTTTCACCTGCAACAGGGTTTGGCTGCCGTGTTTGGCCAGCGTCCATTCAAGCTGTGCAGGGGCTTGCAGCGCGCTGCCGGTAAGACCGGCAGGGCGGTAAAAAATCTTGATGCGTTGGCGGATGGCCAACTGCAAGGTGTTCTCGGATTCGCTGGCTTGGGGGATTTCCTGCACATTGAGCCACACCACCGACTCGCGGTCCGTGGGCATGCCGGTGCCCTCATACAGAATGCGCAGCAGTTGTTGTTCCTTGGCGAATACCCGGGCCAGTGGCGGGGTGACGGCAAACGGTGCACGGCTGGCGCTGGCGTCGTTCATGTCGACCCAGGATTGAATCAATACATCCTGGTTACCGTTACGCACGGTGATGTTGGCTTCCTTGTGGTCACCGTCAAACACGATACGGGTGGCATTCAATGAAATGCTGGCGGCGGCCTGGGTAGCCATGAGCAAGCCCAGCAGCCCCAGACATGCGGCGATAGAACGAGGCGGCATGAGGGTTATCCGGTGTAATCAGAAGACAATGGCGAGGCCGCAAGGCCTCGCGCGTTCGGTGCCCGGTGCGCCGAATTATTCGTATTGCAGGATGAACGGCAGGGTGGCGTCACCGCGACCGGCGGTCGACGAACCCGCCGCTGCGGTAGTGACGTAGGCGGCCGCGAAGCTCAGGGTGGCGTCGCCGCCTTCAGTACCGGCACCGTGCATGGTGCTTTCAATGCGTGCGGTGCTTGGCGAGCTGAGGTCAATCAGACTGCCCTTGCTGTCCAGCAGGGCAATACCGACGTTTTGTGCAGTGGCCGAACCCGGGTTCAGGGCCAGTACTTTTTTGCCGGTGACCAGGCCGGAACCGCCGTTGTTGGCGTCAAAGATCATGGCGACCTTGGTGCCCTGGTTGCAGTTGACGTTCAGGTTGAAGTCTTTGGCGGTCACACGACCTGCGGTTGGGTTTTCCGCGGTGCCCATGTCCTTGATCGAAACGTTGCCCATGTCCACCGAAATGGTGCGGTCGGAGTTGGCGCCGTCCACCGAGCACGCGTCGTTGTTGATCACGCCGGTGAAGGTGATTTTGCCGCTGCCGCCCAGGGTTGGCGCTGCTGCTTCACCTTCGGCGAATGCACTGCCGGAGGCCGCGATAATAGCCGAGGCGATAACAGCCAGGGAAAACTTCTTCATGATGATGTCCGTAAGGTTTAGTTGGAAAAAAGTGCTGTTGTTGAACTGCGAGCAAAGAGTAGGCGACGAGGCGGTAGGAGCGAATAAGACGATTCTTATAAGCGCTGGGGCGGGCAGGTTATTTGCACGGTTGCAGCAGTGAAGAGCCAGAAAACAAAGGGCGAAGCCATTGTCCAGAAATGGCTTGCAAGTTATGCGTTAGTTGAAGATGTTACGTTCCAGGCAATAAGCAAGAAGGTCCTGGTCGCTGCTCACTTCAAGTTTGCGCATGGCCGATACTTTTTGTGCGCTGATGGTCTTTGAACTTCGGTTCTGGCGGCGCGCAATGTCACTCACGCTCATGCCGGAAATAAACAGGCGCAGGATCTCGAACTCTTTGGGTGACAAACTTGTAAAGCGCTCGTCAATTGCCGTGAGGGTCTCTATCACCGAGGTCTTTGGCGGCTCCAGGCTGCGATAGTCGCTGTCTTGGGCGATCGCCTTGAGTGCCAGTTGAATCTCGGTATGCAACTGGCTTTTCTGGATGATGCCGACCACGCCCAGCTCTTGCAGGCGGGTGAGAATCAGGTGATTGGAGATCATGGTCAGGATGAGGATCTGTACCTGCGGGAAGTGCCGTTTGAGGTACTCCACCAGCTTCAGGCCATCGCCATAAGGCGAGTCGCCCGGCATGTTGTAGTCGGTAATCACGATGTCAGCGCCTTGATGCTGCAACAGCTCGATCAGGCCGGCCGAACACACGGCCTCGCCGACGACTTGAAAGCGCATGTCACGCTCTACCAGTTCGCGAACGCCAAGCAACACGATCGGGTGATCGTCCGCGATTACCACGTTGAATTTTTTCATAAAGGGCCGTCCGTAGTGCCAGTTCAAGTGAGTGAAGAGTGCCCGAGCTGGAGAGTCTCCAGAACGGCCGACAGACGCTGCATCACAGTCTTCACCTTGAGCTCAAGCGTTGTGTCGAGGCTGCCGCGGTTAAGTGCGCTTTCCAGTTCGATGCAGGCCTGGGCCAGGCTGAGCGCCTGCACTGCGCCCAGAGCGCCGGCGATCGAGTGCAGCAATTGGCCGAGGCCATGAGCATCACGCTGGACCAGGGCCGCGCCGATGCGCTGCATATCCTGCTGCACGCTGCTGATGAACAGCGGGCGCATCTTGTCCGACAGTTGCACGCGATCGTCGAATACTTGGGCGTCAGGCTCAACCGGCGACTGGACTTTGCACAGTTTGATCAACTGATCGCGCAGGGTTTGCAGGCTCAAGGGCTTGACGATCCAGGCGTTCATGCCCACTGCCAGGCAACGTACGCCTTCCTCGCGCATTGCATTGGCGGTCACGCCGATAATCGGCAAGTGTGGATCATGCTCACGCAAGGTTCTGGCCAGTTCATAGCCATTCATCAACGGCATGTTCACGTCGGTCAGCACCAGGTCGAAGGCCTTCGGTTGCCATAACTGCAACGCCTGTTCACCGTTGGCGGCCAGGCTCACCGAGCAACCGAGCGCCTCCAGCTGTTCCTTGATAATCGCCTGGTTGACCGGGTTGTCCTCGGCCACCAGGATGCGCAGCTCTAGCCGCCCGGCGCTTTGTGGCCGGGTCGCTGTGGGTTGCTCGTGCCTGCCGTGCTGCGCCAGTGATACGGTGGCGGCGATGGTGCGTATGTCGTGCATATCCACCACCCAGCCTTGGGCTGTGTGCAGCGGCGGGCTGTGTGCACCGGGCAGGCAGAGCACACGTTGGCCGGGCCATGGCTTAGGGGGATCGCCGGGTAACAGTTCTACCAGTACCGCGTGGTGACTGTCTTTGTCCTGGGTGGTCGCGGCCAGGGCGGCGGTGATTCCCAAGCGGTTGAGCCAGTCACTCATTGCCTGCGCCAGTTCGCGTACCGGTGCCTGCACATACACCGGCGTCGAGCTGGGCTCGATCAGCGGCAGGTTGGTCAGTGCACCACAACACAGTGGCAAGCGCATTTTCAGGGTAAAGCTGCTGCCCAGCCCGGGCTCGCTGACCACGCGGATTTCGCCGTCCATCATCTGCGCCAGCCACCGGCAAATCGGCAGGCCAAGCCCGGTGCCGCCTTCGCTGGCGGTGTCCGGTGCCTGGTAGAACAGATCGAAGAGCTTGGCCTGCTGCGCCTCGGCAATGCCAACGCCGGAATCGGTGACTTGCCATTCCAGGTCGACATTATTGGCGTCGCTGCCCACCACCCTGGCACGAATCACCACGCACCCAAAGTCGGTGAACTTGATGGCGTTGCTCACCAGGTTATTGAGGACCTGGCGGATGCGCATCGGATCGCCCATCAGGCAGTTCGGCAACTGCGGGTCGATGCAACTGTAAAGCTGCAACCCCTTGCGCCGGGCGAAGGCGGCGTAGGTGTGCAAGGTATCTTCGAGCATGTCCAGCGGGCAGAAATCCACGGCTTCTATCGCCATTTGCCCAGACTCGATCTTCGAGACATCCAACACATCACTGATCAGTTGGAACAGTGTGGCGGACGAACGCTGGATGGTGTGCAGGTACGTTTTCTGGTGCGGGTCGAGGTCGGTCAGGCCGAGCAATTCGAGGGTGCCGAGCACGCCATAAAGCGGCGTGCGGATCTCATGGCTCATGGTTGCCAGGAACAGCGTCTTGGCCTCGCTGGCCGCATCGGCGGCATGACGTGCCTCTTCCAGGGCCTGGGCGTCTTCGATGTGCCGGGTGATATCGTTGAATGCATACAGGCGTACGTCTTGAGCCTGATAGCGGGTCGACACAAAGCCGATCTGCAGGTGCCGGCCTTCGATCTCCAAGTGCGTCTCACCGCTCTCGGCGCCATCGTGCTTACCGGCCATTGCCTCCACCAGGCGTGAGGTGCCCGGCCATTGCTGGGCGCGCTGGTTCTCGATCAATACCCTGCCATCGCTGCGTCGCACAACGCATAACCCAGTGGGTGCGGTGTCGATTATCACGCGGCTGAACGCCACGCTTTCGGCGATGCGTTCGTGGGCCAGTTGTGCTGGGGTGATCACCTGGCGTCGATACCATCGGCTGCCAGCCCAACCCAGTGTAATCAGGCTGAACAGCACCAACGCCATGGTGCTCAACGGCCACAATGCGGAGTGAAAGAAGTGCGAGTAGTTCAGGCCATAGACCGCGCTCCAGGGCTGGTCGCCGGCCTCGGTGACCTTGAATTCAAAGCCGTCGGCCGTGAAATGCACACCATCGCTGAGCTGCGCCTGGTTGGCTGGCCCAATCAACCGGTTACCGTCAGGGCCAATCAGGGTAAAGCGATCAAACGCCGAGTGATTCAGCGCGCGCTGTACATCGTCGACCTGCGACACGTCGAGCAGGGTGCCGATCACGGCCTGGCCCTGGGCGTCGAGTGGCAGGCCGATGTAGGCCAGCAAATGTTCGGGTTCGGGGCCGGCCTGCCAATACACCCGATTCTGCTCCAGTGGCTGCGGCGCCTGTGCAAGGATTTGCTGTACGGCGTTGACCCGGGCCACCGGGTTGTCGGTATCCTCGGGGCTTTCCCGGTGCTGATAGCCCACGGACGGAATGGTGATGGCGTAGTCGGCCTGGCGATTGAGCAGGAAGGTTTGCGGCGCTTCGTACGGCGAGGAGGACCAGAAGGCGCTGTAGTAGCTGGTCAAGTGCGCACCCAGGGCAAAAATCGGCGGCCTCGCGGCGGTGCTGATCTGCTGTTCATCGAACTTGACGCTGAAGGGCACCGAAAACGAATACTTCTGGCCCTCGTACAGCGTGCGACGGTTGTCGACCATGCGGCTTTTGAGGCTGACCTGCACGTTGGTGGCGTGCAGCAGTTCGGCCTGGATGCCGGGGTGTGTCAGGCTCTTGAGGTAGGTTTGCTGTTCTGCGAGGTTTTCCATCAGCCGCGCAAAGTGAAAGCGCATCGCGCTGTAGCGAATTTCGACGCCCCGGTGCAGAGACCAGTAATTGGTCAGCATCAGCAGCAACGCGATTCCCATCAACACCATCAAGCCTTTGTTCAGGCGCAATGAGCTGCGGGTAAAGGCTTCGAGAATCGCGTTATTGTGCTTCATCAGGGGTTTCCGCAGGCGCAGGATAAATCGGCACTGGATGGAGCTTACTCCTTATGATCGTGGCCGCCAGCTAGTGAGATGTCGCGGGGCCATCATTGTTCAGTAGCTGCTGAAATTGGTCCGAAGACACTGCGTGAGAGATCAGGAACCCCTGCACCTGATTGCAGTCGATTTTGCGCAGCAGCGCCAATTGCTGCGGGGTCTCCACGCCCTCGGCAACCACCGTCAGACCCAACTTGCGGCCCAGCGCGATAATGCTCGCCAATGCCTGGGCGATGCCTTCGTTGTCGTGGCTGCCCTGCACCAGCGCCTGGTCGATCTTCAGTTCGGTAAATGGCGTGGACACCAGATTGAGGTAGGAGCTGTAGCCCTTGCCGAAATCATCCTGGGACAAACCGAACCCCTTGATCCGCAATCGGCAGGCGCCGGCGTAGAAATTGCTGATGTCCTGCGGCACCGAACATTCCATCAACTCGAAGCAGATCATTCCCGGGATACCATCGTGGTGCAGCACGAACTCCAGCAAACGGTCTGCCAGGTCATGGCTGTTGAGCAAGTGGGTCGGCAGGTTGATCGACACTGGAATTTCATAGCCGCGCTGGCGCCAGTGTTCCTGGGCGTGGATCGCTTGCTTGAGCACCAGCCACAACAGCCGCTCCTCCAGTTCGAACGCCTTGATTGCCGGCAGGAACGCGGCAGGCAGCATCACGCCTTGTTCGGGGTGCATCCAGCGCACCAGGGCTTCGGCAGCGACGATACGGCCGTTGGCCAGGGATTTTTTCGGCTGGAACCAGGCCTGGAACTGGCCGCTGCTCATGGCCTGCACCAGCGTGTGACGGTCGATGTCCATGTGCTCGGGCAGTTCGGGGGTAGGCGTGCGCACCCTGTTCCTGAGTTGGTTGACCAGGGTGCGCAAGGCCTCGGCGTTCACGGGCTTGGAAATCAGGCCAAGCACTTCCACATCGAGGTTTTTCGCCACCAGGCTGGCCGCCATCAGCATGCGCCTCGACGCCGCACTCATGATTGCCAGCGCCGGCTTGCAGCGCAGGCTGGCCAGGCACTGGATAAACTGCACGCCGTCCATGCCGGGCATCAGCAGGTCGGTCAGTACCAGGTCGAAGTCCCGCTGGCGCAGGCGCTCCAGCGCTTCTTTGCCATCCTCGGCGGTTTCGAGCAGGAAGTCTCCCAACTCGCTGAGCAAGTTCTGCAGGTAGATATGCTGCAGGGGATGGTCCTCTACAATCAGAATACTAAGGGGCTTCATGGGTGATCCGTGCATAAGGCGCCAGGGAGTTGAATAGAGCCCGCAACGCAAAGGGTTTGACCAGGCAATGGTTCATGCCGGCGGCCAGGCACAGGTCGGCCTCGCCGCGCATGGCGTTGGCGGTGGCCCCGATAATCGGCAACGTGCAGCCCTGGCGCCGCAGTTCACGCGCCAGTTCATAGCCGTTGATATGGGGCATGTTCACATCCGTCAACACCACGTCGAAGTTGCCGGCGGTGTGGAGCTGCAACGCTTGCTGACCGTCGGCCGCCAGCTCCACGGTGCAGCCGAGTTCTTCCAGTTGATCACGCAAAATCAGCTGGTTGATGATGTTGTCCTCGGCCACCAGCAGGTGCAGGTTGAGTTTGTTCAGATCCCGCCGGTGCGTTTGCTCATCGGCACGGGCCACCCATAGCCCTTGCGCCTGGCTCACGGCCTGATGAATAGCCCCCAGGTGGTTGAGGTTGACGTGCCAGGCGCCGGCGTCGGCTTCTACGCCGGGGCAGGCGTTGCTGCTCACGTGAATCACCGGCCCGGGCCACTCGGGCACCAGCAACGGGTCGACACTGCCGGGGTGCACTTGCAACAGCAGATGTGTGTCCGCCAGCGTCGGCAAGCCGGCCTGGGCCCTCGCACCCCAACGGCGCAACCAGCCGGCGACGGCGTTTGCCAGTTCCGGGATCGGCGAGGCCACGTAAATGGTCTCGGCCAGCAACGGTGTCATCGGTGGAACAGATGCTTCTTCCAACGGCAGGATCAGGCTGAAACTGCTGCCCAGGCCGAGTTCGCTGACCATGCGGATATTGCCGTTCATCAACTCCGTCAGACGCTGGCAGATAGGCAGGCCCAGGCCGGTGCCGGCGACCACATTGGTATTGCCCTCACTCTGGTAAAACGGCTCGAAGATCATCGCCTGGTCTTCCTGGGCGATACCTTTGCCGGTGTCCGAGACTTGCCACAACAGACTGGAGCGTTCTCCGTCGCGGCCCAGCACCTTGACCCGCAGCACCACGCGCCCATAGTCGGTAAATTTCACCGCGTTGTTGAGCAGGTTATTGAGAATCTGGCGGATGCGCGTTACGTCGCCGATCAGACGTTCCGGCAGCTTGGGATCAAAGCAGGCATACAACTGCAGGCCCTTGGCGTGGGCCGCTGCGGCGTAGCCCTGGATGATTTCATGCACAAGGTCCAGCGCAGAGAACTCGCCCATCTCCAGTGCCAACTGCCCGGCCTCGATCTTCGATACGTCCAGCACATCGCAGATCAGTTGCAGCAAGGTCGACGATGAGCCTTCGATCGCCTGCAAGTAGTCCTTTTGTTGTGCATCCAGTTGCGTGCGAGCCAGTAGTTCCAGGGTGCCGAGCACGCCATACAGCGGTGTACGGATTTCATGGCTCATGGTCGCCAGGAACAGGGTTTTTGCCGCGTTGGCTGCGTCCGCCGATTGCCGCGCCTCTTCCAGCGCCGCCTCGACCTGCTTGCGCGCACTGATGTCACTGAAGGCGCAAAACAGCACGTCTTCGCCTTTGTAGCGGGTGGGTGCACTGCTCAGGTACAGGTGACGGCCATCGATGGTTTCAAAGTAGTCACTGCGCTCGGAAGGTCCGTTGGCAAAGGCTTGCTCGATCCAGCCGGCGCGCAGCGCCTCGCGCTCCGGCCCGTTACCCAGCCATTGCTGGGCCAGGGCGTTTTCCAGTACCACCTGGCCGTCGGTGCGGCGCAGCACGCAGAGGGCCACAGGAGCGGTCTGGATCACATCGCGGCCGAAGGCTTCGCTTTCGATCAGCGCCTGGATGCGATGGATCGACGGAATGATAAAACGCTGGTCGACGCGGCGCATCACCAGCCCGATCAGCGTCAGGCTGAACAGGCAGAGCAACAACGAACCGAGCAGCTGTTTCCACAGGCCAGTGACCACTGCACGCAGGTCGATGGAGTACATCAACTGCCACTCAGAGGACTTCAGGTGTTTGCGAATCACCAGGTGGTCGGGTAGCCAGCCGTTGCCGACAAAACCGAAAAAACTGTCTTCGCCGGGCCTCAGCTGTTGCTGGCTCAACTGTGTATCGGTGCTGTTGGTGAACACCAGCATGCCCTGGGAATTGAGCATCATGAACTCGCCGGCGCTCTGGTCGCTGAGTGTCGAGGAGACTTCACGGCTATCCATCTCCAGGCCGAGCCAGCCGGAGTCGGGGTCGCGTTCGTCCAGGCGGATGAAGATGTACAGGTGCGAGTGCTGTTCAGTCCTGTCGCTCAGCCAAAGTTCGTTAAGTGTGGCCGGGTCGGTGTGCTGCAGGGCCTTGAGGCGGTTGAGCATGCATTTGGAAATCGGCAATACCTGCGCGGTGGCGTCGTAAAGGCGCATCACTTGCGGGTTGGGGCCGGCGTTGACATAGAGTAGGTTCAGCTGTTTGGCCTTCAGGTAGTCGCGCATGCGTGCGGTCAGCCAGATGCTCCACTGGTTGCCCGATGTGTCGCCCAATTCCAGGTGCTGTTCTTCGGCTGAGGATGGATAGACCCTGGACTGCTTGCGCACTGCCGACAGGCTCAGGCTTTCGAGCAGGGCTTGGCGGTTGGTGAAAAAGGTATGGGCTTCGGCAATGGCGCTGCTCATGTAGCCGCGGCGCTGGGAGATGTCGTTGTTGAAGGTCGACAGCAAAAAGGTATAGACCCCGCTGAGGATGCCTACCAGCAGCACGCTCGCAAAAATACGAAGCAGCCTTCTGGCTGCTTCGGGTCGGGAGAGGACGGGGTTGATCTGGAGCAGATAACTTTTCAATCGCATCGGCGGACTTTACGTCTGGGCCTTTGCCGGTGGCATAAGACGATCCTTAAAAATCACCTACTTGTAGTACATATCCACCACCACGGCAGCATCGAACGCTCCTGGAATCGGTAGGGTGCGCCACTTGAGGTCGGCCCGGAATTCATCGTGGCTCTGGCCCAGGCCCATCAGTTCCTGCAGCGTGAACCAGTTATTGAAGGGCAGTTGCTGCTGGCTCTCGGCGCGAGATAGCGAGATGCCGACTGAGCTGTTGTTGTCCGGCACCAGCAGGCCATTGTTCACACTGCCGCCGCCCGGCGTGGTGGCGAAGCGTGCGCTGACGGTATAGGGCGTGTCGCAACCCTTGCGCAGGTTCAGGCTGAAGTTTGCGCTGCTGGCGACTTCACCGATCGAGGCTTTGCGCGAAGGTGTGGGGAAGTTGACCACGCTGGGGCTGATGGTCAGTTCGGGAGTGCAAGGCACGAAGCGGATATCGTTCATGCCAGTGACCACATAATTGAAGTTGCTGTTGGGGCGTGAGTTGAGCCCGCGCACGCCGTCCAGTTGGAACACGCGGTAAGAGGTCAGCGTGCTGGCCTGGCCGCTCGGTGGCGTGGGGTCGTACTTCTCGATGAACACGCTGAAATTGAGGGTGAAGCGCGCCTTGTCCCAGCCCACGCAGTTGGACAAATTGCAGCCTCGGTCGGAGAAAAAACCGGTACCGACCTTGCCGGTACTTTGGGTAATCGGTTGGTTGTTGTAGCGAATGCCCACGCGAATCCCGGTGCCGATACTCACGCTGGCGGGGTTGACGTAGAAATACACTTCCTCACGGCCGTGGAGGTAGTCGTCCTTGCAGATGACATTGGTCGAGCGCGGGCCTGATTCCCAAATGATAGTGCCGTTAGGTGCGTCGGCGGCGACCGCCAGCGCCGTACCCAGCGCTTCCTGGGTGATGATCGAGTTGGTGCCGTCCTCGCGGCAGGCCAGTGCGTGGCTGGTGGCGGGCAAGACCGCGCAGGCCAACACCAGAAGCGGTAAACAGCGTTTGGTCAGTGACATCGGTTCAAATACCCCGTGATTTATCAGTTGAGCGCCGTGCTATGACGGGCTTGCAAACCGATATCGGTGATTTCGGTGAAGTGGAGAGTGGTGCCCTTGGGTACAGCGTCGAGCGCGGTCAGGGTTTTGCGTTCATGAGGCTTGAGCAGCAGGTAATCGCTGAGTGTCTGGCTGTCGGTTCGCAGGTTGACCAGCGATAGGTGGAAGGCGCTGGGGTTGTTGGCCGTCACCGTGCGCCCGTCGCTGCTCCATACCAACTGCTGCACCGCCTCGGCCGAGCCGCCCAGGAGTGCGGGAGGGCGATAGAACAGCTTGAGCCGCTGGCGGATCGCGAATTGCACGCTGTTGGGGTCTTCGACCTTGAGCGGGATTTCCATGATATTGAGCCAGAACAGCGATTCACGATCGCTGGGCAAGCCCTCACCGGCATACAGTATGCGCAGCTTGTGATGCTCCCCGGCGCCCAGTTGTACCAATGGCTCGGTGGCGGCAAAGGGCACGGTACGGTCGGCTGATTCGTCCTCGCCGGTGATCCAGGTTTGCACCACCACTTCCCGCGAGGCCTGGTTGACCACACTGATACCGGCGGCCTTGTCCTGGCCGAAATAGATCAGGCGGGTGCCTTCGATCTTCAGCGCCGCATTGGCAGGCGGGGGTGCAAGCACCAGCAGCCCGCAGGCCAGTAGCACCACTCTGAGTAGAAACATGAACACGGCAATTCCATGGTCGGGTGAGGGAACGCAGACCATGGTAGGTAGCGAGTGGCACGAAGGCTTTGAGGCGATTCTTAAAAGTACGGTGTGCCCCTGATTGCCGTTTCAGAATCGCCTTAAAGTCAGGGTTCACCCCTGACGGTTACTTTGCTCAGCGTTGAATGATCGACGCGGATGCCCAACTGTCAGGTTTACCCTATGTCCAATAAAGCGTTACGCCTTCTGATTGCCGATGCAGAGCTTTTGCAACGGATCAAGATCGAGAAAATGCTCAACCAGCTGGGCTATCACCGCATCGCCCCGTTGAGTTCGTTCGACGAGTTGCAGGCACTGACACGCTCGGGCGTTGTGGCGTTTGACCTGCTGATCATCAACACTGCGCTGGTGCACTCACGGCAGGTCAACCTGCTCAAGTACTGCCATGACAACCCGTTGATCCGCCACACGCTGATCTATGACGGGCAATGTGCGCAGCGCTCTGTAGTGTCGGTCTCGGTTAGCCAGACCCTGCACCTGTCATTGTCACAGTCGCCCGACTTCACCTCCCTACGACGCTGCATGGAAATTGTCGATCCGGCACACAGTTCTCCGATCGCTGAGTGGCCCATGCTGCACGCCGTGGACGGCCGAGCGTCCCAGCCTTCGATTAGCCCGCGGGCGGTCTATCAAGGCGACCCGACGGTGGTGGCATGTGCCGTGGGGTTGTTTCCCAAGCGCTGATCGTATCGTGCAGCATCAGTCACGCCAGACGGGCAGATCATCTTGGTCCAGTGCCCAATGAGGTTGCCGTGGCCGCAGGCACACACCACCGACCCAGCGCTCATGGCTGGCGTGGTCCAGCCAGCAGGCATTGCCGTCCAGTACCTGCTGCGCCAGTGGCGTCAGCGCCAATACGCGGCGCGGCCACTCCATGTTCGTTTCGGTCTCGATCAGCAGCGGCGCCGTCCCATCAATCAATGGGCGCAGCAGCGCGTGAAACATCATATCGCCCAGGAAAGGCAGTGGCTCGCGCTTGGCCATCAACTCGGCAAACACCCGACCGAAAGGCACAGGCCCGACCTCAGTAATATATTTCAAGGACAAACGTTCAGTCAGTGACAACCCGTCCTCGAGACCCGGCAACTCCTGTAACTGACGCCGTAACGCCGGCGCCAGAAAGGGCAGGGCAGGGTGATTGCCATGGGCCAGTTCCGCGAGCTTGAGCGGTGAGCTGTCGCAGTAAGCCGACCAGGCCCGTTTGGCCAACTGCACTGCGTCGTCGTCGATCAAGCGCCGCTGCGGCCAGAGCCAGGCCAGCACATCGGGGGCCAATTGGCCTATGCCGATAAATCGCTCGACGCCGGGAATTCGGTCTGCCTCAATCAGCTCCAGCTTGCGCGGCGCCTGCTCAAGGCCAGCCAGGGCGCGGACCAGGAACAATTGATCGTAGGCGTCCGCCTCGCACCACAGCACACTGTGATCGGCGTTGTTCAAGGCTTGTAGTTGGTTGTATTCATCGTTGATGCGATGCGCAACTTCAGTGGAGTCAAGGGCAAAGGCCTGACTGATAAAGGTACTGCGCATCGCTCGGAACGCTTCGCTGGGTAGTTCACGCACTGGCCCCATGCACAACGGGTCAGTGAGCATCCGGAACTGTCCCTTGAACCCGGCCACTTGCAGGCTGTGGGCAATATCATTACCACACCGCCAATGAGTGGTGCGGGATTCATCGCTGGCATCGAAACCAGGGTGGCGGGCGGCAAAGTCGAGGGCGTCGACGTGGGCCTTGAGCTTGGGCCAACTGGCGAAGCCCAGCTGTTTGGCTACCTGCCATTGAGCCTGGGACAAGGTTGCGCTGGGGTCTAGGCTTTTCAGCTGCGACAACAGTTCCTTGGCGCGCTTGCGCTGCTGCTCAAGGTTGAGGCGGCCATGGGTAGTGGAGGCTAAAGGGCGTTGCGACATACGAGCTCCTTGCACAAACCTTTTCCGCTTCAAGGTTGGGAGTCGTAGAAATGAGGTGGAGCTGGGATGTCTTGGGCGCAGCCCTTTCCGCGGAAGGTGGCGTAGAGAGCGCCAGACGGGAAATATAGGCAGCATTGCCGTTCGGTGCAACCCTGAAAATGTGGGCATTGCCCCAGTGCCACTCAGTCAAGCGCAGTCCCTGTGTGGCAGCGGGCTTGCTCGCGAAAGTGGTAGGTCAGTCGCTGCATCTGTTACTGCACCACCGCTTTCGCAGGCAAGCCAGCTCCCACATTGGATCTTCGTTGCTTTGAGCATTGCGTTCGCTTAATTCATCGGCATTGGAGCGGGTGCTGTTTTACTTGTCCTGGCGCGCATCCAGGGTTTTTTGATGCTCGGCCAGGAAGGGTTGCTCCGCTGGATCAAAACGATCAATCCCGGCAGTGAAGCGGTGCCAGTAGGGGTACAACGGCTGACGGCGAGTGACGGCTTCGATGCGCGCCGACTGCTCTTCGGTGAGTTTCAGCTCGGTGGCCGCCAGGTTATCGCGCAGGTGTGCTTCCGTACGGGCGCCGATAATCAGCGAGGTGATCCCCGGGCGATCCTTGAGCCAGGCCAGGCAGGTGCGGGCGACCGAGACGCCGTGTTCATCACCGACGGCGGCGAGGGTCTCGATAATGTCCAGCGCACGCTCCTGGTCGTGGACGTAGGGTTCCGGCCAACCGCTGCCCTGGCGGGTATTGGCGGGCGGCTTGTGCCCGCGTCGGGTCGTGCCGGTCAGCAAGCCTTCGCCCATCGGGCCCCATACCAAAGTGCCAACCTGCTGGTCCAGGGCCAACGGCAGCAACTCGTACTCGGCCTCGCGGGATTCCGGGGTGTAGTAGATCTGCTGGGTAATCGGCTTGAGCATGCCGTGCAGTTCAGCCTTGCCCAGGGTTTTCATCATCTGCCAGGCGGTGAAGTTGCTGGTGCCGAAGTAGCGGATCTTGCCCGAGCCGACCAACAGGCGCAGGGCTTCCAGGGTCTCTTCGATTGGCGTCATGCCGTCCCAGTTGTGCAGTTGGTACAAGTCGATGTGGTCGGTGCCCAAGCGCTTGAGGCTGGCTTCGCAGGCGCGGATCAAGTGGTAGCGCGACGAGCCGGAGTTGTTGGGGTTGTCGTCTACCGGGCTGCGGCCCTTGGTGGCCAGCAGAATGTCGTTGCGCTTGTCGCCCAGCGCCTTGCCCACCACTTCTTCGGCCAGGCCGTGGGAATAGAGGTCGGCGGTGTCGACCATGTTCACCCCGGCGTCGAACGCCATATCGAACATGCGCTTGGCCAGGGGCACGTCCACCGCACCGCATTTTTCAAACTCTGCGCGACCGCCAAAGGGCACGGTGCCCAGGATGATTTCCGATACCAGCAGGCCGGAATGACCCAGTTGTCGGTACTGCATGTTGCCTCCTACTTAACGTTGCACGTGAAGGTGTGAACGATGGGGACGGCGATAGTTTGAATTTTTTCATGAAAACCTCGCGCCAAGCTTGGCTATGACGTCAATGAAGATTGTTTCGCTGGATGAAATGCTGGATTGTGAATCCTGGTCATTCCGCCAGACATGGCAGTGGTAGAACATCCCTGGTGTCGATACCCACTCATTTGGAGCCTGTCATGACCCAGCCTGCGATCAAACTCTATGGTTTCCCCCTGTCCGGCCATTCCCACCGGGTCGAACTGATGTTGTCCCTGCTGGGGCTGGCGAGTGAATTTATCCTGGTGGACCTCAAGCAAGGTGCGCATAAAACGCCTGAGTTCCTCACCACCCTGAACAGCTTTGGCCAGGTGCCGGTGATTGATGACGGCGGCACGGTACTGGCCGACTCCAATGCGATCCTGATTTATCTGGCCAGCACCTATGGCCGCGGCGAATGGCTGCCGAGCGACCCTGTCGGGCAAGCCCGGGTGCAGCGTTGGCTCTCGGCCGCCGCCGGCCCACTCCATGCCGGGCCTGCCACGGCGCGCTTGGCCACGGTGTTTGGCGCCGAGGTGGACACTGTCAGTGCAATCAACCGTGCCCATGCCTTGCTGAGCGTGATGGAACAGCAACTGAACCAGAGCCGTTTCCTCGCCAGTGAGCAGCCCAGCATTGCCGATATCGCTTTCTACACCTACGCGGCCCATGCGCCGGAAGGCAATGTGTCCCTGGCCGACTACCCTGAGGTACGCGCCTGGCTCGCCAGCATCGAAGCACTGCCGGGTTTTGTCGGCATGCCGCGCACGGCTGTCGGTTTGCAATCGAGTTGAAGCCCAACACCTGTGGCGAGGGAGCTTGCTCCCGCTGGGCTGCGCAGCAGCCCCAACAAGGCTGCCGTATTTATTCAGCCAAACCGCGCTGGCAGCTTTCAGGGCCGCTGCGCGCCCCAGCGGGAGCAAGCTCCCTCGCCACAGGGGGACACATAATCAGAAGGCGTAGAGATGGATCGATTTCATGAAATGCAGGTGTTCCTGGCCGTGGCCGAGGAGGAGGGCTTCGCTGCTGCCGCCCGGCGCCTGAACACGTCGCCGCCCAGCGTGACCCGCGCCATTGCCGCCATGGAACAACGCATCGGCACGCAGTTGCTGGCGCGCACCACCCGCAGCCTGCACTTGACCGAAGCCGGCCAGCGTTACCTGGACGATTGCCGACGCATCCTTGCCGAGCTGGACGAAGCCGAGGAAGCGGCGGCGGGCAGCTACTCCATCCCGCGCGGCCAGTTGACGGTGACCGCACCGGTACTGTTTGGCGAGCTGTATGTGGCGCCGGTACTGGGGGATTATCTGGACCGTTTTCCGTTGGTGAGTATCAACGCCTTGCTGGTCGATAGGGTGGTCAATATGACCGACGAAGGTGTTGACGTGGCGGTGCGTATCGGCCACCTGCAGCAATCCGGGCAGCAAGCGATCAAGGTCGGCGAAGTACGCCGGGTGGTGTGCGCATCGCCGGCTTATCTTGACCAACACGGGCGCCCCCAGCGCCCCGAGCAGTTGCGTGAGGCCAAGCTCGTCACCTCATCGTCCAGCCAACTGGTCAGTGAGTGGACATTCGTTGACGCCGGCCAGCCGCTGAAGGTACCCATCGAGCCACGCCTGGTTGTCACCGCCAACAATGCCGCGATCAACCTGGCCCGCCTGGGGTGGGGCATGACGCGGGTGCTGTCTTATCAAGTCGCGGCAGCGGTGGCGGCGGGGGAACTGGAACTGGTACTGGAGGATTTCGAACCGGCGCCGCTGCCGATCCACGTGGTGTTCCAGCAAAACGGCCGAGTACCGGCCAAGGTCAATACTTTTGTGGATTTCCTCAGCCATCGCCTCGGGCAGGACCCGGCCCTGAACGCCGCGACCAAGCAGCGTGCCTGATGGAGCGTTATCGCGATATGCAGCTGTTTGCCGCGCTGGCCGGGCAACCCAGCCTGGCGTCGGCGGCACGTCATGCGCAGGTTTCCGGGCCGACCCTGGTACGTGCAGTTGCGCGCCTGGAGGCACGCCTGCGCGTGGTGTTGCTGCAACGTAGTACACGCGGTGTCAACCTGACCGATGCAGGCCAGGCTTACCTTGCCGACTGCGTGCGCCTGCTGGCAGCGGTGGACGCGGCCGAGGCCTCGGCCAACGGTTTGCATGTGCAGGCCCAGGGCGACCTGCGGATATTTCTGCCGTTACTGTTCAGCCGCTATGTCATGGCGCCGCTGTTGGCCGGTTATGCGGATCGCTACCCAGCGGTGCGTGTCATCGCGCATTACCACGACTATTTCCCTAACCTGCACGTAGAAGGGCTGGACGTGGCGGTGCTGGTCGGCGAATTGCCCAGTTCGTCGCTGATTGCGCGGCAAGTCGGGCAGGTGGGCACTGTCCTTTGCGCCAGCCCCGCTTACTTGGCGATCCGGGGCGAGCCCCGGCATCCGGCTGAACTCAAGCAGCATCATCTGATTGCCAGCGCCGACCCGGTGCACTGGGATTTCCCGCATTACACCCTCAAGGCTCGCGCCCGGCTGCGTTGCGCCACTGTCCAAGGCGCGATCAATGCAGCGGTGCAGGGGGCGGGCGTGATTCGAGCCTTGAGTTACCCGCTGCACGAACACCTGGCGAGCGGCCAGTTGCAGCGCCTGTTGCCTACCTTCGAGTTGCCGCCGCAGCCGGTGCATGTGGTCTACCGCGAAGGCCGTCATGCGTCGATGCGCGTGCGCAGCTTTGTCGACTACTGCGTCACCGCGTTGCGCGAGCATCCGGCGTTTCAGTTGGCGTAATAGTGGATTGCCCTGGGTGGGCATTCTCTCCATTACGGCCTGGGCGCAGCATGCTCGTATCTAACCGGAGGTGAGCGCCATGCACTCGATTGAAGCAACCCCTTGGCATGTCGGCGAACGACACATGCAGGAAAGTGCCGGCGTCTCTGAACGCATGGCCATGATCGGGCCCAAGGTCATTCGTGATCATTTGCCTGAGCAGCACCGCGATTTTTATCCGCTGCTGCCGTACTTGATCGCGGGTGTGGTGGACGAACAAGGCATCCCCTGGGCAACGATGCTGGAAGGCGCTCCAGGGTTTGCGCATTCACCGGACCCACACACGCTGCAGATCGACAGCCTGTCCGCCAAAAGCGATCCCGCCTGGGCTGGGATAACGGATGGCGCGGCGATCGGCCTGCTGGGCATCGACCTCAACACCCGCCGCCGCAATCGCATGAATGGCCGGATCGGATCGCTTGAGGATGAGGGCTTTACGGTGGACGTAGTGCACACCTTCGGCAATTGCCCCAAGTACATCCAACTGCGGCCCGTCGCTGGCATTGCACGCAAACCCGGCAACCTGGCCGAGCGCAGCTGCCGCCTGGACGACGCCGCACAAGCACTGATCCGCCACGCCGACACCTTCTTCGTCGCCAGCTACATCGACCAGCACGGCGAACGCTCGGTGGACGTCTCCCACCGAGGCGGCAATACGGGATTTGTGCGCGTGGAAGGCAACGTACTGACCATCCCGGATTTTGCCGGCAACCTGTTCTTCAACACCCTCGGCAACCTGCACGCCAACCCGGTGGCGGGGTTGTTGTTTGTTGATTTTGAGACCGGCGACGTGCTGCAAGTGGCCGGGCGTACTTCGTTGATCCTGAGCGGGCCGCAAGTGGCTGAGTTCGAAGGCGCGCAGCGCCTGTGGACAGTGACGGTGGAACATGTGGTCCGCCGCCCGGCAGCGTTGGCCTTGCGTTGGCAATTCGCTGAATTTTCACCGCACAGCCTGGCGATGGGCACCTGGTAGCCTGGCACGATAATGCCTTGTAGGAGCGAGCTTGCTCGCGAAAGACGTCAACGATAACGCGTGCTTCCTGAGTAAGCGCGGCGGCTGTGGGTTTTTCGCGAGCAAGCTCGCTCCTACAGAAGGTGGTGTGAAGTGTGGCGCAGGCTGGTGGGTGAGCTCACTCTAGGGAAGACGGTCGAGTCATGCCGTAATCAGCATTGGGAAACAGCTGATTGGTCATCTCGATGATTTTGCTTTGCGCATCGATGAACTTGCCCATTCGGGCGCCACCCGAAGTTGAGTCATACAACGCCTGTCCGACCCTTCGACCGTTCTCGAACACCTGAATATCGGCGAAGCTCATGTACAGCGCCATGTCCCAGCTCCATGTACCGATATAAGTGGTCGACAGCGCGCAACTGGCGGGCGGGGCGCCTGGCGGCAACTCGCGGGGTTGAAAGCCCTTACTGCGTAATTGAGCGGTGTAAGTCGTATTGAAGCCTTCACGCAAGCCTGCGGCGGGAATCATGCAGATTTCGGGCGAGTGAATAGTTGAGGAGGGAACAGGGGTGACGGTTTGGGTGATGCTGCAGCCGGTGAGGGCGCCGCATACCAGTAAGCCAGCGAGGGTTGTTACCTGGTGCATAGCGACCTCCATGTCATAAGTAGTGGCTGGATGATAGCAGTGAAGTTCCAGCATGGATCACTATCTACTGAGACGCGGCCGATCCAATGTGGGAGCTGTCGAGCCCCAGCGAGGCTGCGATGGCGGCGGCACGGTCAACATATTCATTGCCTGACCCACCGCTATCGCGGCCTCGCTAAAGCTCGACGGCTCCCACAGGGGAATGTCATTGCCTGTTGGGTTTGTGCGTTTTCATCAGGCCACCGGGCACTCACGGTTCAGCGCGTGATCTACCAGCAACTGCGCAATCTCGATCATCTGCACCACCGCCAGCACCTGCTTGCGGGCGTGACCGTCAAGCTGTTCGGCACAGTCGTAGGCGCAGACAGTCGCGGACTCCAGCATTTCACTGGCATTGCTCAAGGCGGCTTCAGTACTGAGCCCGGGGCGGACGGTGAAGATGACATCGGGGGGGAGTTGCGGGTTGTCATCCGAGGGGGATGGTGGGGGATTGGGTGTGACTTTTTTCATGGCGAAGCTCCTATGAATGAGCACCTCCATTTCGCTACCACACGAAGTAAGGAGGCGACTGTACACGGGGTGGTAGACCGGTCATAGAAACCCGGCAGGCCGAAGCCTCCCATGCACAGCCGCCACAAAGCAGCCCGCATAAAAAAACGCCCTTGAGCGTTTTTGGGGTCTATGAAAGAACTGGGCTACCACACCCATTCGCTGATTTTGCAGCGACCCGCGAAGGTTAGCGGTGAGGTTCATCGGACGCAACCCGAAAGTTGCGTAAGAGCGGTCCGACAACCGCGCCGTTGCGGGTACGCTGAATAACCCATTTAGGAGCGAGCTTGCTCGCGAAAAACGTCAACGATAACGCGTGCTTCCTGAGTATGCGCGGCGCCTGCGGGTTTTTCGCGAGCAAGCTCGCTCCTACACGGGGATGTGATTGCCTGTTGGGTTTGCGCGTTTTCATCAGGCCTCCGGGCACTCAAGGTTCAGCGCTTGACCCATGAACATGTTGCTGGATGTTGAACCGTCAGCGTGGGTAGTGTCTCTAGGTTAGCCTTGTCTTCCTACTGACAAACAAGGATTGGTCATGCAACGAAAGGTCATTAATCCCACGACGGTATTCAACTCCCTGCAATACGGTTTCAGCCAGGCCATGGAAGTGCCAGAGGGTCGGCGGATCATGCTGTCCGGGCAGGTGGGGGTTGATGCTCAAGAGCGTACGGTGGGCCCAGGTATTGCCGAGCAGACGGCCACGGCGTTGGACAATGTCGAAAAGGTGCTGACCGAGGTGGGGGGCGACCTGTCTCATGTGATCATGCTGCGGCTGTATATCGTCGAATCTGCCCGGGATCAGCAGGAGCCGATTGTCGAGGCGCTGCGCCAGCGCTTCGCGCACAACCCGCCGCCGTCTTCGTGGATTATCGTCAGTGGGTTGTCGTTGCCTCAGTGGTTGATCGAGGTTGAGGCGGAGGCGGTGGTTCCGTTCAGTTAGAACTTTTGCAGGAGCGAGCTTGCTTGCGAAAAAACCATAGCCGCCGCATGTATTCAGGATGCACGCGTTATCGTTGACGTTTTTCGCGAGCAGGCTCGCTCCTACAGCCATTCAATACCGAATCATCACCGATTTAAGCTCGGTGTAATCCTCAATAAACGCACCACCAAACTCTCGCCCTAACCCCGAAGACCGGCTACCACCAAACGGTACTGCCGGGTCGAGCAAGGTGTGCATGTTCACCCACAGAGTCCCCGCCTTGATGGCCGGGATCATGCGCAGGGCCTTGCCCAGGTCATTGGTCCACAGGCTGGCGCTCAAGCCGAAGGGGCCGTGGTTCATCATGGCGAGCAGTTCGTCTTCATCGTCGTAGGGCAGGAAGGTGGCGATGGGGCCGAAGGTTTCTTCGTTGAGCAGGGTGTCGTGCAGGTGGTTGGCCAGGATCACGGTGGGTTCGACGTAGCAGCCGGGACGGTCGATGAGGTGGCCGCCGTGGATGATCGTGTTGTTTTCGGTGCGGGCCTGGTTGAAGTAGACGAGCAGTTTTTGTTGGTGTTGCTGGTGGGTCACCGGGCCGAATTCGGTGTGTTCATCCAGGGGCGAGCCGATGGTCAGGCGGCTGAGACGCGCCTTGAGTTTTTCCAGCACAGCGTCGATTTGCGAGCGGTGCACGAAGAAACGTTCGGCCGCTGCGCAGATTTGCCCCGAGTGCAGGAAGCCCGCTTCGATAATGCCATCCACCGCTTTGTCTACATCCATGTCGCGCAGGAAGCCGGCGGCGTTCTTGCCACCCAGTTCCAGGGTCGCGCGGGTCAGCCCGGCGCCCATGGCACTGCGGCCCACCGCAATACCGGTGGGCACTGAGCCGGTGAAGGACACCTTGTGCGTGCCGGGGTGTTCCACCAGCCCCTTGCCGACATGGCCGCCGCCGGTCAGCACGTTGAGCACCCCCGCCGGCAACCCGGCGTCGATGGCCAGTTCGGCGATGCGCAGCAGGGTTAGCGGTGTGAATTCGCTGGGCTTGATGATGATGCTGCAACCGGTCACCAGTGCCGAGGCCAGCTTCCAGATGGCGATCATGGTCGAGAAATTCCACGGCACAATGCCTACCACCACGCCCACCGGTTCGCGCAAGGTGAAGGCGGTGTAACGCTCGCCATTGAACGAAGGCAGGGAGGGCGTGAGGGTCTGGCCGCTGAGCTTGGTGGCCCAGCCTGCGTAATAGCGCAGGAAGTGCGCGGCCTGGTCGACCTCAAAGGCACGGGAAATCTGGATGATCTTGCCTGACTGGCAGGTTTCGATCTGCGCGAGTTCTTCGCGGTGCTGTTCCAGCAGGTCGGCCAATTTAAGCAGCACGTTGCCGCGGATGGCGGGCGCAGCCTGGGACCACAGCTGAAAACCACGGTTGGCAGAAGCGACCGCAGCGTCGATATCCGCCAGGTCAGCATCGGCCACTTCGGCGATCACCCGGCTGTTGGCAGGGTTGATTACGTTCAGGGTTTGATCGGCGTGGCTGTGCACGCTGACACCGTCGATAAACAGCCCATGGCGGCGACGCAAAAAGGCTTCCACTTGAGGCAGCAACGGGATATCGCTCATGGCAGGTTCCTGGCAGTTCACAAAGAAAACCCGAGGTTAACCAACGCACTGATAAGCGGCTTGACTGTGCCTGCCAGCTTTTATGCCTGTGCCTGCCGTGCTTGTGAAAAGTACAAGCTTGCCTACCGAACGTGCATTTCCCGCCTGCACGACCCGTTTGATACTGGCCCTGCATCCCGCGCCGTTCCACGATTCGGAGCGCCTGCCGGACTTCCAATAATAAGCAGGGCCGTCCATGAAAAAGCCAAACCCGCTCCTCGAAGACCTCAAGCCTCTTCTGCCTGCCATTGCCGCGAACGCCAGCCGTGCCGAACAGCTGCGCCAAGTGCCGGATGAGAATATCGCGCTGCTCAAAAGCATCGGCCTGCACCGCGCCTTCCAGCCCAAGGCATTCGGTGGCCTGGAACTGTCGCTGCCCGAATTCGCCGACTGCATCGCCTTGCTCGCCGGCAGTTGCGCCAGCACCGCCTGGGCCATGAGTTTGTTGTGTACCCATAGCCATCAACTGGCGCTGTTCTCGGCGCAGTTGCAGGAGGAGATCTGGGGCGCCAACCCGGATGCCACGGCCAGCAGCAGTATTGCGCCGTTCGGTCGGGTGACCGAGGGCGAGGGCGGCGTGTACTTCAGTGGTGAGATGGGCTGGAGCAGCGGTTGTGACCATGGCGAGTGGGCGATTGTCGGCTGCCGTCGCCAGAATACCGAAGGGACCCAGGATTACTGCTTTGCCGTGCTGCCGCGCAGTGACTATCAGATCCGCGATGACTGGTTCGCGGCCGGTATGAAAGGCAGCGGCACCAAGACCCTGATCATCGACAACGCCTGGGTGCCTGAGCACCGGATCCAGAAGGCCAAGGACATGATGGAGGGCAAGTCCGCAGGCTTTGGTCTCTACCCAGACAGCCAGATTTTCTACGCGCCGTACCGGCCGTATTTCGCCAGTGGTTTTTCCACCGTCAGCCTCGGCGTGGCCGAGCGCATGCTGGAGGTGTTCCGCGAAAAAACCAAAAACCGTGTGCGCGCCTATACCGGTGCCGCCGTCGGCGCAGCGACCCCGGCGCTGATGCGCCTGGCCGAGTCCACCCACCAGGTGGCCGCTGCTCGGGCGTTTTTGGAGAAGACCTGGCAAGACCACGCCGAACACAGCGCCGCCCACCGCTACCCAGCGCGAGAAACCCTGGCGTTCTGGCGCACCAACCAGGCCTACGCCACCAAGATGTGCATCGAAGCGGTAGACCGGCTGTTCGCCGCCGCCGGTGGCAATGCCTGGTTCGAACACAACGAAATGCAGCGCCTGTTCCGCGATGCCCACATGACCGGCGCGCATGCCTACACCGACTATGACGTGTGCGCGCAGATCCTTGGCCGTGAGCTGATGGGACTGGAACCCGACCCGAGCATGGTGTAGCTGCGTTTTCCCTACAACAATCAGGGCGGCCCAAAGAGGCCACCCGGGAGTCTTGCATGTCCGACGTATTCGACCCACGAGCCTTTCGTCGCGCCTTGGGCAATTTTGCCACTGGCGTGACCGTGGTCACCGCCGCCACCGCCTCCGGGCGCAAGGTGGGCGTGACGGCCAACAGTTTCAACTCGGTATCCCTCGACCCGCCGCTGGTGCTGTGGAGCATTGACAAGCGCTCCAACAGCCATGCCGTGTTCGAGGAGGCCAGCCACTTTGCCGTGAATGTCTTGGCGGCGGATCAGGTGCACCTGTCGAACAATTTTGCCCGCCCCCGTGAAGACCGCTTCGCCCTGATCGAGTACGAGCCGGGGGAGGGGGGCTCGCCGGTATTCGCCGATTGCTCGGCGCGTTTTCACTGCGAGAAATACCAGCAGGTGGACGGCGGCGACCATTGGATCATGATCGGCAAGGTGGTGGCCTTCGATGATTTTGGCCGTGCGCCGCTGCTCTATCATCAGGGCGCCTATGCCGAAGTCCGGGCGCTGCCTCCCTGCGCGCCCGAAGCAGTTTAGAACGGCACGGCGACCACCAGTTGGCTGTAGACATTGGTGCCGTTGCCGCCGACCTGATTGCCACCGGTATCGGCTGATTTATCGGGTTTGTAAAGGCCCAGCAGCGGCGTGATGATCAGGTGCTCGTTGACGGCCCATTCGGCATACAGGTCCAGTTCGCGGCCATCCAGGTTCAATTGGCCGCGCGTACTGACGGTGTTGTAGTCGAAGAACAGCGCCCCCAGGGTGACGTTCTCCAGTGGTTTGACCTTGAGCGCCACGTGCTGCACGGCGGTATTACTGTTGAAGGGGCCGGAATAGTTGCCCGCCACTTCGCCCTGCACCCAGGTGCCGTAGCCACGGTTGAAGCCTGAAAACATGCCGTCCCAGTTCTTCGAATAACGGGCGTAGCGGTAGGTCAGGTCCGGTGACCACGGCAGGTTGGCGAAGGTGTAGCCGGCTTCGGCGTAACCGGCATCTTCCTGGCCATCGCGACGGCTTTGGCGCGCCAGTTCGAAGGCGAAGTGCGCGTTGTCGATACCGGCATTGCCGGTGCCGCGCAGGCTGTAGAGGTTCATGCCTTTGCGCTGGCGCTGCAGGTCGGTGGCGAAGCGCTCATCCACATCGATGCCGTGAATATAGGTCAGCCCCAGGGTGCCCGGCGCGGCACTGTATTCCAGGGTGCCGGCGGCCATTTCGGTGAGGGCCTGGGCGCGGTTGTCGGACTTGATCCACATCAGGCTGCCGTGCACACCGTCCTTGCCGCCCAGGCGAATCACCGCCGTCTTATCGAAGGCATGGCGTGCGGCGATGTAGTAGGCGCCGCCGCGATTGAACTCGCCGTCGCCGACGCCATTGCCCAGGTTGGGGCCGTCGTCGTTAAGGATAAAACCGTCGCCGAGCATGATGATCTGGCGACCGAACGACAGGTCCAGGCCGTCCTTGCCCAGCGCCGGTAACAACTCGCCAGACCGCCAGCCGGCGAAGGCTTCGTCAAACTTGGTGGTGCGCTCGGTGCCGTTGGTCAATCCGGCCGCATCGCCGTCGCCCCAGGTACCGGAACTCACCAGGTTGGCCGTGCCATACACACCGCCCAGGTTGCCCAGGCGCTGTTCGACGCTCAGACCGTACTTGATGAACGCCTCACGCCAAGTGGAGCCGCCGCTGCGCCCATCGTAGTTCTTCGGGCTGTTGAACATACCGTACACGGCGAGGAAGTTGCCGGTGACCTGGGTGTCGGCGTCCGCATACAACTCGATGGCCTGCGCCTGGCCCACCAACAGTGCCACGCCCAGGCCGACCGTCTGGCGCAGGCAGCGGTTTTTCAGTGTGTGCTCCATTGTTATTGCCCCCATCTTGGTTAAGAGTGAGGGCGCATTAGGGCGAGCGGTGTGAGGCCAAGTCTTTTCCCTGCGTGCCAGGCAATTGACTCTGGCCGCCAGGCAGCAGGCCTTGGCAGGCAGCAACAAAACCGGCGGCAGACAGGGGCAAGACGATCAACGGGAGTGGGGCGCAGAGTGCCGACACATTAAAAAAACCGCTTCGAGGACCCCTCCATGTCGATCAACGACCGACTCACCGCACACCTCAACCGGGGTACGGTAGGTTTTCCCACTGCGTTGGCCAGCACCATCGGCCTGATCATGGCCAGCCCGGTGATTCTCACCGCCACCATGGGTTTTGGCATCGGTGGCAGCGCGTTTGCCCTGGCGATGCTGATCGCCGTGGTGATGATGCTGGCCCAGGCGACGACTTTCGCCGAGGCCGCCTCGATGCTGCCCACCACCGGTTCGGTGTACGACTACATCAACTGCGGCATGGGCCGGTTTTTTGCGATCACCGGGACCTTGTCGGCCTACCTGATCGTGCATGTGTTCGCCGGCACCGCCGAAACCATTCTCGCCGGCGTCATGGCCCTGGTGAACTTCGAACACCTCAACACCCTGGCAGAGTCGGCCGGCGGCTCGTGGTTGCTGGGCGTCGGTTTCGTACTGGTGTTCGGCGTGCTGAACGCCTTTGGCGTCAGCGCATTTGGCCGCGCCGAGATCATCCTGACCTTCGGCATGTGGACCACCCTGATGGTGTTCGGCGTACTGGGCCTGATCGCCGCGCCAGCGGTGCAATTGGAGGGCTGGTTCGGTGAGTCGCTGGTAGGCACCGACCTGGTCACCGTGCTGTCGCTGGTGGGCATGGCGATGTTCATGTTCGTGGGTTGCGAGTTCGTCACCCCGCTGGCGCCGGACCTGCGCCAATCGGCCAAGGTGATGCCACGGGCGATGATGCTCGGGCTGATGGGCGTGGCGACGTGCATGTTCATCTATGGCGCGGCGATGAAGCGCCAGGTGGAAAACGTCGTGCTCGACGCCGCGTCCGGCGTGCACCTGCTGGACACACCCATGGCCATCCCCCGATTTGCCGAACAGGTAATGGGGCAGATCGGCCCGTTGTGGCTGGGTATTGGCTTTCTGTTCGCTGGCGCTGCGACCATCAATACCCTGATGGCCGGCGTGCCGCGTATCCTCTACGGCATGGCGGTGGATGGCGCCTTGCCCAAGGTGTTCACCTACCTGCACCCGCGTTTCAAGACGCCGCTGTTGTGCATCCTGGTGGCCATGTTGATTCCGTGCCTGCATGCGCTGTACCTGGGAGGCAACACCGACAACATCATGCACCTGGTGCTGGCGGCGGTGTGCGCGTGGAGTTTCGCTTACCTGTTGGTGACGCTGTCGGTGGTGATCCTGCGCATTCGGCGTCCGGACTTGCCTCGGGCCTATCGCTCGCCGTGGTTCCCGCTGCCGCAGATCGTCTCCAGCATCGGCATCCTGCTGGGCATGTGGTTTATCACTCCGCCAGGCATGAACCCTGCTGACATCTACGTGCCGTTTGGCGTGATGCTCGGCGTGACGGCCACCTATGCGCTGTTCTGGACCCTGGTGGTGCAGAAGGTCAACCCCTTCAAGCCCGCCTGCGTGGAAGAGGTGTTGGCCAAGGAATTCAATCACGAACCGGGGCACACCCATGAGGGTTATAGCGACCTTGCGGCAAAAACTGTTTGAGCTGTTTCGTGCTGACCGCGCACCCCGCGGGTATCGGCCGGGGGTGACCCTGGCCCACCTGCGGCGTGACCTGGGCCTGGCAAGCCTTGAAGTGGGCGGTGTGGCCTTCGAGATTGTCGAGCGCACCGAGTCGCAGTTGTTGATGCACCTGGTGCTGACCGAATGTGTCCTGCGCGTTCCTGCTGCAGCGGGTGGCGCTGGCAGCTTCGAGGTGCACCATGGCGGCGCGATCCGGCGCAGCGGTATTCATGTGCGACGCCGCGCTGGCAACCAGGCACTGGGCCGTGAGTTGCAGGCGCGTTTGCAGGCTGACAGCGCGTTGTTCCAGGCGTTGATGCCGCTGGATTTCAAGCGCCTGCGCATCGAGCTGCAAGACCAGCAATGGTGCGTACGCCTGGAGCATATGGGCGGCAGTGAAGTGGTCAACCGCATGCCGGCGTTCCGGCGCTACATTGGGTTGAGCACCGAGCAACGCGGGTATCTCTTGGTCGTACTGGCCGGATTGCGGCGGGTATTGTCGGACCTCTGATTGGCACCATTAGTGCTTCTGCAAAGGGCAAACAGGTTGTTGTTGCGCGCATATAGATAACATGTTAACTATTGCGCCAGAACAACAAGAATAACGCCACTGCGGAGACACCCCATGAGCATCCCACAGCATGCACCTGACGGGCTCGACAGCTGGAACCGCGAACTGCGCGACGCGTGCGGCCACTTCGATACCGAACTGGCTTTCAACCGTTCGCTGTTTATCGGCGAGATCCATAACCTGCCGCGTGGCTTGGCCATCCTGCGCACCAATGCCGGGCTGATCAAGCGCCCGACGCACCACGCCGACCATGACAACGACCAGGAATGTTTTCTGGTCAGCCAGCGCAGCGGCTATTCGCAAATCACCCAAAATGAGCAGACCGTGCAACTGGCGCCTGGCGAGATGCTGTTGATGGACTCGGTGGGCTCCATCGAAATCACCCCCTTCGGCCTGATCGAACACGCCTCGCTGTCCCTGTCGCGCAACGCGGTATGCAAGCACCTGGGCGGTCAGGCACGGGCCTTCGGCAAGATCTCCTCGACCAAGGCCTGTGGGCGCATGCTGCATGTGCTGATGGACCAACTGTGCAAGGACGATACCGACGATGACGCCACGCAAGTGGAGGCGCTGCAAGCGGCCTTCGTCTCGCTGTTGGGTTCGGCGTTGGAGCAGGGCGACGAGTGCCGCGAGGGCGTTGCTGCGTTGCACGGCAATAACCTGCGCAGCTATGTGCAAAAAGTCATTGATGAGTCGCTGAGCCAGCCAGGCCTGAGCCCTATCGGCCTGGCCAACCGCCTGAATATCTCGGTGCGGCACCTGTACCGTCTGTTTGAAGAACAGGACGACAGCGTCTGCCGCTATATCCAGCGCGCACGGCTCAAGCGCAGTGCGGATGACTTGACCAACCCGTTCCTGCGCAGTGAGTCGATCACTTCGATTGCCTACAAATGGGGCTTTACCGACTCGGCGCATTTCAGCCGCTCGTTCAAGAAGCAGTTCGAAGTATCGCCCAAGGATTTTCGTTCCAGCCGGTTGCAGGCGGTGCAAGCGTGATCGTTCCTACGCTCCGCGTGGGAACGCC
>NZ_JAEKCY010000034.1:0-40451 GCF_016405475.1 Pseudomonas sp. MF6767
GTAGACCACCAACGGCACCTCGGTATGCCGCAGGCCGATACCGCCATGCGCCCCTTCGATATCACCATCAATGGCCGGTTCCATCAGCGGAACAACGATGGGCGGCAAGAGGGGGTCAAGTGTTTTGATCTTGGGCATGGCGAGAATCCTCACGGTCGTGCGCTGTTGGCTTACCACTATCAAACGCCTGAAATCGCGGCGTGCCTACTGTCAGAATTAACAGGTAGTGCAGGATGCACCTGGATCGGTACCTGTTAATTCTGACAGTAGCCAATGCCCGGATTCAGGCGTTTGATAGCGCCAACAGCACACTTCGTAATTACGTGATTTCGACCAGTTTCACTCGGGCGGGCGCCGTAGACTTGAATGAGTGATTGCGCAGGGTGTGAACCATCATTTAAGTGTCCACCATTTGGGCAACAACTGCCGCACCCGCTGCTCCCCAAACCGATCATCAATCAACATCACCACCCCCCGATCCTGTTGGCTGCGAATCACCCTCCCCGCCGCCTGCACGACTTTTTGAATACCCGGGTACAGATACGTGTAGTCGTACCCCGCGCCAAAAATTGCGCCCATGCGCTGTTTCATCTGCTCGTTCACCGGGTTGAGCTGGGGCAGGCCCAGGGTGGCGATAAACGCGCCGATCAAGCGCGCGCCGGGCAAGTCGATGCCTTCGCCGAATGCTCCGCCCAGTACCGCAAAGCCGATGCCCTGGCTGTGTGGGGTGAACTGGTCGAGAAAGGCCTGACGCTCGGCCTCGACCATGCCCCGCGATTGCAGCCACAGCGCAATCTGTGGGTGTCGCTCAGCCAGTAGCTGCGCGACCTGTTGCAGGTAATCGAAGCTGGAGAAAAACGCCAGATAGTTACCCGGTTGCGCGGCGAACTGCTGGGCGATCAATGCCACGATGGGTTCCAGCGATGCCTGGCGATGCACGAACCGCGTGGAGATCCGCTCAACGATGCTCACCTGCAACTGCTCGGCCTTGAACGGTGATTCAACGTCGACCCAGGCGGTGTCCGCTGGCAGGCCCAGCAAATCGGCGTAATAGTGCCGTGGGCTCAAGGTCGCGGAAAACAACACACTGCTGCGCGCAGCCGTAAGCCTGGGCCGGATGAACTCGGCCGGTACCACGTTGCGCAGGCACAGGGTCGAGCTGCTGCGCTTGGCGGTGAACGAGCGCTTAGTGATATCGAAAATAAAGTGCTCGTTAAACAGCTCCGCCACTTTGGCCCATTGCAGCGCGTCGAAGTAGAAGGCTTGCAGGTCACCGGTGAGGGCATCGGGGTGATCGTTGAAGTAATCGCCCATGGCGCTGGTGCACAGGCTCAGGGCCTGGAGCAGTTTGTCGGGTTTGGCGGCGTAGGCCTGATAAGGCGCCAGTTGATCCTTGTGCAACGCGTTCCACCCACGGTTGAGGCGCTGCAAGGGTTTTTTCAGCGCCTCGGGTGCGCTGTCGCGCACGGTCTTGAGGCTGTATTGATCCAGGCTGGCGCTGTACATCGAGCGGGCTCGCTCGACCAGGTTGTGGGCTTCATCCACCAGCACCGAGACCTGCCATTGGTTGAGCTGGGTGAGGCCGAACAACATCGCGCCAAAGTCGAAGTAATAGTTGTAGTCGGCGACGATCAGGTCGCTCCAGCGCGCCATTTCCTGGCTCAAATAGTACGGGCAAACCTGATGAGCCAGCGCCACGTTGCGCAGGCTGCGTTGATCGAGCAGGCGCACCTGGGACGCGGCCTGGCGGGCGGCAGGCAGGCGGTCGTAAAAGCCCTTGGCCAACGGGCAGGAATCACCGTGGCAGGCTTTGTCCAGGTGTTCGCACGCCTTGTCCCGGGCCACCAGTTCAAGCACACGCAGTGACAGCTCGGGGCTGCTGTCGTACAACACCTGCGCAGCATCCAGGGCCAGCTTGCGCCCGGGCGTCTTGGCGGTGAGGAAGAACACCTTGTCCAGTTGCTGCGGCGCCAAGGCCTTGAGCTGCGGGAAGATAGTGCCGATGGTCTTGCCAATGCCGGTGGGCGCCTGGGCCATCAGGCACCGGCCGGTACACACCGCTTTGTAGACCGACTCGGCCAAGGTGCGCTGCCCGGTACGGAAGTCGGCATGGGGAAATGCCAGGCTCTGCGCGCCAGCGTTGCGTGCCGCGCGGTGCTGCATCTCCTGCCGGGCCCAGTCCAGGAACAGCGCGCATTGTTGCTTGAAGAACTGCTCAAGGTCTGGCGCATCGAATCGCTGGTTGAGCACGGTTTCGCCTTCGCCGACGATATCGAAGTACACCAGCGCCAGGTCGATCTCACTGAGCCCGAGCTTCTGGCACATCAGCCAGCCATACACTTTGACCTGGGCCCAGTGCAGTTGCCGATGGTTGGCGGGCTGGGCAGCGAGGTCGCCGCGGTAGGTCTTCACCTCTTCGAGGCGGTTGCTGTCCGGGTCATAGCCGTCCGCCCTGCCCCGTACTTTGAGTTGCTGGTACTCGCCTTCAAGCGCCACTTCATTCTGGTAGTGCGCATTGCGCCGTGACGCTACCGTGCGATGGCCGACGATGCCTTCCTGGGCACTGGGCGACGGCGTAAAGCGCAGGTCGAGGTCACCGACCTTGGCCGTGAACTCACACAACGCCCGCACGGCCAAGCTGTAACTCAAGCGGGTTGCTCCGCCCAGCGCACGTAACAGACGGTGACTGGCATCTGGTGCTCGCCGCAGAATTGCAGCCAACGCAACTGGTTGTCTTGCAGACGGTCGCCGGGGCCTTTGACCTCGATCATGCGATAGGTATTTTGTGCGGGCCAGAACTGGATAAGGTCCGGCATCCCGGCCCGGTTGGCACGGATATCCTGCAACAGGCGCGTAAACCAATGGCGCAAGTGTTCGGCGGGCAGGCAGGCCAGGGCTTGCTCCAGCAGTTCTTCGCTGAGAAGGTTCCAGAACACAAAAGGCGACTGAATGCCCCATTTCTCTACATAGCGTTGGCGGATGCTAGCCTTGTAGCGACCATCCTCCAGTTGTGCAAAGCATGCGGCAAACAAGGCTTCTCGGCGTTGATAAAAGTCCTCGCTGTGCAAGTCCGCCGGCCCGCGCTGGAACGGGTGGAAGAACGCCCCCGGCAGCGGGGCGAAAATCGCCTCCCAGCACAGCAAGCCGAACAGCGAATTGATCAGGCCATTCTCGACGTAATGCACGGGCGCATCCGGTTCGCTCAGGTGCGCCAGCACACAGGACTCCACCGACAGCAGCGGCTCCTGCATCAGTGCCAGGTCCAGGCGCGCCACCGCTTGGGGCTTGGCCCTGGGCAGCGCCGGCCCGCCAAGTTTGCGCCGCAGGCGCGGCACCACCCTTAGCAGCTGTTGGTGTTCGGCGGCGCTGTGTGGGGCCTGTTGTGCCTCGGTCGCCAGGGCCATGGCTTGGGCGTAATCCTCCTGGCGCTCCAGTACGCGAATCAGCCGCGCCCGGGCACCGGGGTGCGTGCAACCGCGGTAAATCTGTTCGGCCAGCGCCAGCTCGGCGCAGCGTTCGCAATACTGGCCGATCTGGAACAACAGCTTGGCGCGGCGCTTTTCCAGCCAGGGGTTGTCGGTACACAACGTGGCGACCTGAGCCAACACCGTATCCAGCGCGTCACCGGCTTCAAAGGCTTGCTGGCACTGGTGCAGGAATAGAAACCCGTGCACATCCTCACGGCTGCGTAACCCACGCGACTCGGCGCAGAACTCGACTTTTTCATAGGTGTAGATGCCCAGGTCTGCCAGCACGAATTCCGACCAGTCCTGGTGCAGATTGCCGAAGAACATCAGGCGCAGGCGATCACACAACTCCATTACCGTCAGGCTGTAGAGCGCGTCGTCCACGTCGGGGCACCACTGGGCAAAGCTGCGCGGCTCGGTAAATTGCGCGGCCAAAGGTTCAAGCCAATCGGCCTTGTTACCCTTGGGTTGATCGATCCAGGGCTTGAAGGCGCCGAGCAATTCACTCTTTTGCAGCAGCGCGAACAGGGTGGCAAACGGCAGCGGGCTTTGATCCTCCACCCATCCCAGCTCACGCAATGGCCCCGCCGCCGCATGGGGGCAACCGATTTCCAGGTAATGGAGTTTAGTGGCGCGAAAATGCACGCCCTTGCGCATCACCATGCGCACCAACAACGCCTGGGAGGCCTGGGGCAACCTGTCAAATTGCTGAATGAATTGCTGTTCGTGCGCATTGAGCAAATCGGCGTAGCGTTGCCCCAACCAAACCAGCACTTGGCGGAAGTTATGCAGGTAATACAAGGGGTCTTCGAGGGGGTTGGCCATGGTGCAATGCAATCAAATACTGGTTATGCATACAGAGTGCCGGGGCAAAGCCGTTGTTGCAATCAGTAATAGATAAATGGCGCCTGCAACTTTTTGCAAAAAAACAATCTGATGAGTGGGTTGATCGCGTAATATTTATGGCCCCGCAAGCAGACGCTGCGGGACTTTTCAGGGTTAAAGGTAAGGGTTATGAACATGAAGAATTTGGGTCTGCCACTGGTTGCACTCCTTTTTCTGGTATTGGCCGGTTGCTCCACGCAAACCGTGGTGACCTTGCAGAACGGCACGCAGTATTTGACCAAGGACACGCCCAACGCCAAGACCGCCGACGGCTTCTACGAGTTCACCGATATTGCCGGCAAGCGTATTCGTATCAAGGCCGATGATGTGGCCACGGTGCGTAAGGAAAAATGATCATCTAGCAAAACCCATCAAATGTGGGAGCTGGCTTGCCTGCGATAGCGATTTTTCAGTCACCGCATGGCTGTCTCGACCGCCGCCATCGCAGGCAAGCCAGCTCCCACACCGAATGCGTTAGCTGATGACTATCCCCTCCCCCGACAGACTGCTCACACCCACCAGCGTCACCGAATCCGTCCCAAAGCCAATGACTGTATCCCCGCCCACCACCTTGACGTGATCGCGGTAATCGGTGCTGCCCGCCACGTCGTTGAACACCAGCTTGTCCGTCGCCTGGTAGCCAATCACCCGGTCATTGCCAAACTGCCCGCTGAACAAAAACGTGTTGTGCCCGCTGCTGTCACGGATGGTGTCATTGCCCTTGCCACCTTCTATAAAGTCCGCGCCCCTGCCGCCTTTGATCAAGTCGTCGCCGTCGCTGCCGATGATGAAGGTATTGCCCTTGTGCGCCTCGGCATTGCGGTTGAGGTCTTGCACCCAGGTGGTGGCCCGTGCCGGGTCGGACAGGTTGGCGACGATCACCGTGGAGTCGCGGGTCATCTGTTCGTAGAACCCCGAGTCGAGGATACGGGTCATGCCGTCACCGTAACCGGTGGGCAAGTGCGAAACCCAAGTGGGCAGGTTGAGGATGGAAAACGGCAGCACGTTCCACAGGGATGAGGCGTAGTGATCGTTGAAACTGACAATGTTGTCAGTGCTCGATTCGTGGGCCTTGTCGTGCACGCCCAGGGACGACAGGTTGAATGACGAGCCATCCAGGGCTCGGAATACTGGATCGTTTTCATAACCGACGTTAAGCACCTTGTCGCCGGCGCTCTGGGTCGGCGATGCGTAGGCCACGTAATTGGCGTCTTTATAGAACCCCGACCAAGTACTGTCGCTCAAGTCGGCCATGCTGTTGACCGCCATGCCGCCCAGGCTGTGGCCGCTGACCACTACGTCATTGCCGCCCAGGCCCTGGGCAGTGGCGTAGTCCGCCACGTTCTTGAGCAACCCGCCAAAAGCCTCCCCCGCGTAGTTCTTGGCATAATCCTTGGGCCCGAAGGCGGCGAGCAGGTCGTTGATCACATCGCCGATGGAGTCGGTGATCACACTTTCCCGAGGCCCTGAAGTGCCGCGGAAACTGATGCCGATTTCCAGCAGCTTGCCAGCGTCATCGTACTTGCCCAGCACCTCGGCCTGCGCCGTGCCGTAGCCGAATTTTTCGCCAAAGTAGGTGCCGCGTGCATCGACCTTGCCGCTATAGCCCAGGGTACTGGCGCTGATGGGCGTCCAGCCGGCTGCTTGCACCGCCTCAAGGGCGGCTTTTTCCGAGTCGGGGTTCCAGGGGATCCCGGGGATGACCCCTTGGGCATTGCTGCCGCCAATCAGCGCGCTGACCAGGGTGGCCGGTAACCCCAGCCCGAGGCCATTGTTCTGGTAGCCGACGGCAAAGCCGTTATCCAGGTTGTGGTAGGAATACAGCGTGATCGCCATGGCATCGGCGAACAACGCCTTGGAGTCCTCGGTACCGAGGTTTTTATAGTCAAAGATACCCATTGGTAGTGCCTCTCTGTTGTTGGATTTGTAGAGAAAGCCAAAACACCTGTTATCCGTTACCACCTGTAGGAGCGAGCTTGTGTGGCGAGGGAGCTTGCTCCCGCTGGGCTGCGCAGCGGCCCCAAAAACTTGCGGGCGCTGCGCACCCGAGCGGGAGCAAGCTCCCTCGCCACAACCAACTGCACCTGGCCTTTAGAACGCCCAATCCAGGCTCAAGCCGACACCGTGCACCTTCTCCTTGCTGGCCAGCAGGCCGTTGTAATCGAAGTTCACCCGCGCATCCTTGCTCAATGCCAGGCTGACCCGTGCCCCGACCAACGCCGCATCGCGCACCATCGGCGCACTTTCCACCGTGAACGAAGGGCCGCCCGAGGCAAACGCCAGGTGCTGCTCCGAATCGGTGCTGCTCAGGTTGTGCTGCCAGCCCAGGGTGCCGGAGACTTCCAGTTGCTGATGGTCGTTGATATTGAGGGTCTTCAAGGCCCGCATACCCAGGGTGCTGAGCACCAGGTCACGGCTGTCGTCGCCACTTCTCAGCGCGGCGGCGTCGCCCTTCTCTTTGAAGCTGTCAGTTGCCAGGTGCACGTAGGCCAGGTTGGCGAACGGCTCCAGGGCCAGTGGTTGCAGGTTGATGCGGTACGCCGCTTCCGTGAACACCTGGGTACTGTGGGCATCGACCTTGGCTTTTTGCTTGCCGCTGACATCGCCGTATTGCAGGTCGCGTTTGACATCGGCGCGGTGCCAGCTGTAGGTCGCGCCGCCACTCAGGCGCCAGGCGCCGATTTCATGCCCGGCATAGGCGCCGAAATGGTAGCTGTCGACCGAGGCGCGGCTGTGGGTGCCGCTGCCCATGTTCAACGACGTGTCGCTGTAACCGGCCACCAGGCCAATGCGTGTGGCCTCATCGACGGCGCCGTCCACACCGGCGAGCATGCCGCCGATAGAGGTGGTGTAGCCCGCCGTGTCGTTGCGGCTGTCGGTCTTGCCCCATGCGCCCAATGCCTTGACCCACACGTTGCCACGGCTGTCGATGGCTTGGCTGGTAGCGCCCATCTCGCCATTGCGCAGACGCTCGCCCACCGCTTCGCGTACGTAGCGGCTGTCATTGACGAGTGCGGTTTCCAGCGCTGGGTAGACTTCCCCACTCAGTTGCTGAAACGCGCCCTGGGCCGAAGCGGCCGTAGGTGCCAGCAGCAGGCTTTCATACACACCGTTGCCCGCGCCCAATTGCTCGACGGCTGCGGCCACGGCGCGCTGGTTCGGCGTGGCGGCCACACTGGCGAAGCTGTTGGTGCGTGCCACATCCAGCTGCACGCCGTTGGCGGCATAGTTCAAGGTACCGCCGACAAACAGGTAGTTGGGAACCACTGCCGCGAAGCTGCCGGTGACGCCACCTGCCGCTTGCAGGATGTTGTATTGGCGGCCGATCAGACTTTGGGCCTGGGGCGCGCTCAACAAGGTCGGGCTGTTTTCCAGGGCCAGGGTCACGGTGCCGCCGTTGAGGGTGGCCGTGCCGCCCGCGACGATACGATCGCTGCTGGTGGGCGACAGTTCTACCGCATAGGTCGAGCCCGGTTCAAAGTTGACGTTGCCCGCCACGTTCAAGGTGCCAATGGAATTGCCCGGTGCCACAGTACCGCCGCTTTTCGCGCTCAGCGAACCGATACGCCCCGAACCACCGACCACGCCGCTCTGGCTCACAGTGACGTCGGAGGTGACCGAACCGTTGATCGCCAGCAAGCCCTGGTTGACCAGCGTCGGCCCGCTGTAGGTGTTGGCGCCGGTGAGCACCAAGGTACCGATGCCCTGCTTGGTCAGGCCGCCATGGCCCGAGATGTCGTTGCTCCACACATCCCGCCCGCAGTGCAAGTCATCGCACACACGCTGGGTGGGTTTGCCGGCATCCACCACCGCGCCGACGCCCGGCAGGTCCGCCACGAACTGGCCGCTGCCGTAGGCGCCGTCGATACGGAACTCGGCCGGGATATCCTCGGCGGTGATAAACATCCCTGGGCCGTTGACCGCCTTTCCCAGGTTGATCATGCCCCAGCCATAGAGGGAGTCGATGCCCGGCGCGCCGAGGTCGGTGGCGGTGGTCTTGAGCACGGTGGAGATCTGGTCGCCGCTCATGTACTGGAAGCGTTCCATCAGCACCGCTGCGCTGCCGGCTACGTGAGGCGCGGCCATGGATGTGCCGTTGAAGTTGGCGTAGTCGTTGGTGAGGTTGTCCAGGTTGGTGCCGTTGATGATCGAGCTGTAGATCTTGGTGCCGGGCGCCGATACGCAAAAGCTTGCCGCATAGCCACAGCGCGACGAGAAGGTGCTGATCACATAGGGGTTGGCACTTGCGGTGTCCGGGTTTTGCTGCAACGCGGCCACCGACAGCCAGTTCGGGGCAATCTCCGGCACAAAGTACGCCAGTCCGGAAATGGCATCCGGGTTGTTACGGTTGTAGTCATTACCCGCGGCGAAGATGGTCAGCACACCGCTGCGGGCCGCATCGATGGCGCCTTGATAAGCCCCCCCTGCGATTGTGCCGAGGATCGGTCGAATGGTATTGAATTGCGCCTGGGCTTCGTTGACGGTGAAATTGGGAAACGCCGGATCGCGCCCGCCCTTGGCGTACTGATCACCGATGCCAATACCCCAGCTGTTGTTGATGATGCGAGCGCCGCTGGCAACCAGCGCATCCCAACCGGCTTTGTACACCGCGCCATCGTTGCCCAGGATAATTCCGTCTTCCGGGCCCGGGTCACCGTTTTCGGCACTGATGATTTGCGCATTGAACGCCACGCCATGCATCGGCCCGCCATCGCGGTTACCCGCAGCAATCCCGCCGACATGCGTGCCGTGGTTGCCCAGCTTGCCATTGGAGCCCAGGGACGGAGTGCCGTCGTAGCGGAAAGCATCTCCGGCCTTCACCGGGATATACGGGTCGGTGTATTGGCGGATGCCCTCGGTGACAATGGTCACCACTTTGTTGGGGCTGGCGAATTCCGGATGTGGCGCATACACCGGCTGGTCGAAGATCCCCAGCTTGACGCCTTTGCCGGTATAGCCGGCCGCATAGGCGGTGTCGGCGTGCACGGCGCCCAGGCCCCAGTCGGCCTTGAACTCATTGCTGCGCCAGCTGGCGGCGTCGCCCAGTTTGCCGGTTTCCACATAGGGTGCAGCCTGGGCGGTCCCCAGGCTTGCCAGGCAACACAGCAACGCGCCGTATGGCACGCAGCTCAGCGCCTTGAGCGGATAGCCCGGGCCTGTGTGGATGGCGGTAGTTAACCCTGACTTGCGTTTTTTCACGGTGACCTTCCTTAGTTTTCTTATTGCACGTGTGTAAATCACTTTCTCCAGAACACCGCCGCTGATCGTTCCCACGCTCCGCGTGGGAATGCGGCCCCGGACGCTCTGCGTCCCAAAGCGTGACGCGGAGCGTTACAAGAGGCGTTAACGATCAGCGGAGCGTGGGAACGATCAGGTTCGCGGTGTCTTCAGAACTGCCAGTTCAGGCTCAAACCCACGCCCTGGGTTTTCGCGCGCCCACCCAATTGGCCGTTGTAATCCAGGTTGACCCGTGTCGATGCATTCAGCGCCAGGCTGGCCTGCACGCCCACCAGGACGGCATCGCGCAGCAACGGTGCACTGCGCACCGCAAATGAAGGCCCGCCGGCGACAAACGCCAGGTGCTCCTCTGACTCCACCGCCGTCAGGCTGTGTTGCCAGCCCAACGAACCGGACAGGTCCAGTTGCTGGTGGTCATTGAGGGCCAGGGTTTTCAGGGCACGCACGCCAAGGGTGCTGAGCACTGCATCACGCCGGTCGCTGCCGCGTTCCAGGGCAGCGGCGTCGCCTTTTTCGTGGAAGGACTCGCTGTTCAGATGCACATAGGCCAGGTTGGCGAACGGCTCCAGGGCCACCGCCTGCAGGCGGATGCGGTACGCGGCTTCGGTGAAGACCTGCGCCGTGGTCGCGTCCAGCTTGGTTTTTTGCTTGCCGCTGACATCACCCCATTGCAGGTCGCGCTTCACGTCGCCGCGATGCCAGCTGTAGGCACCGCCGACGCTCAGGCGCCAGTCACCCAGCTCGTGCCCGGCGTACGCGCCAAAGTGGTAGCTGTCGATGGACGCCGATGAATGGGTACCGCTGCCCATATTCAGCGAGCTGTCGCTGTAGCCGGCGACCACACCCACGCGGGTCTGCTCATCCAGCGCGCCATCCACGCCCGCCAACAGGCCACCGATGGAGGTGGTGGAACCCGCCGTTTCAGTGCGGCTGTCGGTCTTGCCCCAGGCGCCCAGCGCCTTGAACCACAGGTTGCTTTCACCGGTCACTGGCACATGGCGCAGGCGCTCGCCCACGGCATTACGCAGTTGCAGGCTGTCGTTGATCAGCATCGCACCCACGGCGGGGTAGATTTCCCCGGACAGTTGCTGCAAACCCTGCTGGGCGGTGGCGGCTGACTGCGACTGCAGCAGGCTTTCATACACCGGGTTGCCAGCGCCCAATTGCTCGGCGGCCGCCGCAACGTTGCGCTGGTTGCGGGTGGCGCCGACGCTGGCGAAGCTGGCGCCATTGCGCCCAACATTCAGTTGCACGGCATTGGCGGCGTAGTCGAGGGTGCCACCGAGGAACAGGTAGTTGGGCAGCACTTGCCCGAACTGGCCCTGGATACCGCCCGCCGCCTCGAGAATCGAGTACTGCCGGCCAATCAGGCTTTGGGCCTGGCTCTGGCTGAGCAAGGTCGGGCTGTTTTCCAGCGCCAGCGTGACCGTGCCGCCGCCCAGAACCGCCTGGCCGCCGGCAACAATGCGGTCACTGCTGGTGGGCGTCAGCTCCACTGCATAGGTAGAGCCGGCGCCGAGGTTTACGTCCCCTGCCACTTGCAAGGTGCCCACGGAATTGCCCGGGGCCACACGGCCGCCGTTGTTTACAGACAACGCGGCAATACGCCCGGAACCGCCGAGGGTGCCGCTGTCATTCACCGTCACTGCCGAAGCCAGCGAGCCATTGACGGCCAGCAGACCGCCGTTGACGAGGGTCGCGCCGCGATAGGTGCTGTCGCCGCTGAGCACCAGGCTGCCGGCACCGGCCTTGACCAGGCTGCCCTCGTACACGCGGTTGGCGGCGGCCTGGTCGCGGGCGTTGCCGATGGCGTAGTCGGTCTGGTCCTGCTGGCTGGCAGTCGCGCCGACGCCGTTTTGCCAGCCCTTGTCGATCAGGGTTTGCTGCCAGGCAGTGTGTTCGGCGCGGTCCTCGGCCTGGCGCTGAAGCAGCGCCTGGTCGGAGATGCCATTGCTCCACACATCGCCCTGCCCGGCGGCCAGGTTCACCTCCATAGGCCCGAGCAATTGCCCAGGGCCATGCATCGCCCGGCCCAGGTCAGGCACACCCCAGCCGACAATCGCATTGGGCGCCTGGGTGATCGAGCCGTCGAGCTGCGTGGCGGTGGTCAGCAGCACCTGCAAGGCTTGCTCGTTGGTCATGTAGGGATAACGTTCCATCACCAGCGCCAACGCGCCGGTGGCATGGGGCGCTGCCATCGAGGTGCCGGACTTGACCCCATAACCCCCGTCAGGAATGGTGCTGTTGATCAGCGCGCCGGGGGTAGAAATACACCAGTACTTGGCGACGCCGCATTTGTTGTATTTCTGGTTATTGGCCTTATCCAACCCGGACACGGCAAGCCAGTGGCCTTCCAGTTCCGGCTGGAAATACGGCAAGGCCGAGCGCACGCTCGCGTTGGCATAGCCGCTGTTGCCGGCGCTGAACACATTGATCACGCCAGCCTTGGCCACGTCCGCTGCCGCGTCCAGCCAGGTGCCACGGTTGTAATGCTGGGCGTACGCCGCGTGCATGTTATCCAGAGTCTGGTAACTGACGTCCTTGGGCTGGCTGCCCCAGCTGTTGTTGATGGCGCGCACGCCGGAGTCCACCAAAGCGGTGTACACGGTCTTGAAGTATTTGGGGTCAGGGGTGGGGCCGAACAGGAAGCTGTCGTTGGCGTTGGTGTTGCCCACAAAAACTTGCGCGTTGTAGGCCACGCCATGCATGCCCACGCCGTCGCGGGCGGCGCCCATGGTGCCGGTGACGTGGGTGCCGTGGGAATCATTGTTCGGGTTGAGCGCGCCCGTGGTGCTGAAGACGCTGCCATCGACATAGGTGCCCGTGGCGGTGACCGGGTGGAAACGGTCTTTGGAGGCTTCGGGGTGATTGGCATCGAACCCTGAGTCCAGCGCGCCGATTTTCACGCCTTGGCCGCTGATCCCGGCGGCGTAGGCTTCATCGGCTTTCATGCGGCCCAGGCCCCAGTCGCTCTGGTACTCGGCCGAGCGCCAACTGGCGGGGTTACCCGGCTGGCCGGTCTCGGTGTATTGCGCCTGTGCCGCAACGGACAGCAAGAGCAAGGAACCTGCGGTGAAGGGTTTGAAACGCGGTGAATCGGTGATCATGTGCACACTCCCTATTATTGTTATTCCCTGCCCTGTGGCGAGGGAGCTTGCTCCCGCTGGAGTGCGAAGCGCTCCCTAAAAAAGCCGGCTCCAGCTTCGCTGTCGAGCGGGAGCAAGCGCCCTCGCCACAAAACACGCGCTCCTACAGTTTTCCATCCGGGCCGAAGGCTTCGTCCACTTTGGCCAAGTCGGTATCGCGCAAGTTGCCCGCGTAGTAGTGCAATTTGGTCCAGGCCATCAAGTAGTCATAACGTGCCTGGGCCAGGTCGCGGCGGGTGCTGTACAACTGCTGTTCGGCGTTCAGTGCGTCGAGGTTGACGCGCTCGCCGCCGAGAATGCTTTGCTTGGTCGACACCACCAGCGCCTCCGCGGATGCCAGCGCTTTCTGATAGGCGCGCAACTTGCTCACGCCTGACAAGCACGCGCTGAACTGGCGACGCAGTTCGATCAGGGTTTCGCGGGTCTTGCCCTCCAGCTCGTACTCGGCCTGCTCCATCGCACGGCTGGCCTGGCGGGTGGAAGCCGAGATACCGCCACCGGCATACAGCGGCATGCTTACTTCGACGCCGATGGTGTTGGTGTCGTAGCGCTGGTTATAGGTGTTGCCGCTGTCGGACTCCTGTTTGCGCGAGGTGGCATACGCGGTGATTCGCGGCAAATGCCCGGCGCGGTTGCGTTCCACTTCATAGCGCGCCACTTCCAGGGACTGGCGCTGCGACGCCAGCACAGGGTTGTTGGTCAGCGCCAACTCATGCCAGGTGTCGTAGTTGGCCGGGGTCAGGGTGAACGCGGCAAAGCTCTGGTTCAGCGGTGCCAGGTCGTTGATGTTGACGCTTTGCACGCCGATCAACGCGCCCAGCTCCCGGAGCGAGGCGTCCTGCTCATCCAGGGCCTGGATCTCTTCGGCGGTGGCCAGCTCATAGCGGGACTCGGCTTCAAGGATATCGGTGCGAGTGCCCTCGCCTTGCTGGAACAGATGCCGGTTCTGCTGGAACTGTTGTTCGAACGCCTTCTTCTTGGCCCTGGCGATGTCGATCTGGTCCTGGGCAAAGAGCGCCTGGGTGTAATAGCTCAACACCCGCACCAGCAACGCCTGGCTCTTGTCGCGAAAGCTTTCATCGGCAAACAGCGCCTGGGCTACGCCCTTGCGGTAGTTGGCATAGGCTTCGTAGTCGAACAGCGGCTGTTGCAGGCTGAAGGTGGAGCCATAGCTGTTGTAGTTGCGGTCGTCGCGGTAACTGCCGCCGCGCCCGTCAGGCAGGTGCGCTTCGGAGTTGTTGCGGCCTTTGTTGTAGTTGTAGGACAGCCGCGGGAGCAAGCCGGCGCGGCCAATGGTGCGGTTTTCCAGGCCGGCGTCGCGCTCCTTGATGGCGCCGAGGAACACCGGGTCGTTGCGCAGCGCCTGCTCGTACACATCGAAGGGCCCCATAGCGGCCTGGGCACTGCCACACACCAGCAACAGCGAAATGAACACTGGCTTCATGCTCATTCCTCGGTCAACGCGGAGCCGGCGCGATCCAGCAGCGGCTTGAACAGATAGTTGAGCAGCGAACGCTCGCCAGTGCGCACGAACATCTCGGCGGGCATGCCGGGCTTGATCACCAGGCCGTTGAGTTTTTCCATCGCCGCTTCGCTGACGCTGGTGCGCAGCACGTAATACGGCGCACCGGTTTTTTCGTCGAGCATCTGGTCGGCGGAGATCAGGCTGACTTCACCCGGCACCCGTGGCGTGCGGCTTTGGTTGAAGGCGGTGAAGAGGATGTCGACCGGCAAGTGTGTGCCGACCTTGTCTACCAGATGTACAGGCAAATGCCCTTCCACTTCCAGGCGTGTACCCTGGGGCACAATCTCCAACAGGGTTTCACCGGCGCGCACCACGGCGCCTTCGGTATGCACGCTGAGGTTGACCGCAATGCCATCGGCCGGCGCGTTGATTTCGCTGTGTTGCAGATTGAAGCCGGCGGAGGTCAGTTGTTGCTCAAGGGTCAGGGCGCGCAGTTGCGCGTCGGCCAGTTGGCTGCGCACTTCCTTCTGATACTCCTCGCCGTGCTGCTGCAATTTGAGCCGCGACTCGACAATGCCCTGCTCTATCCGCCCGCTTTCCCCGGCGTTTTGCGCCAGGTCCTGCTGCACCTGGGACAACTGGCGCTGATAGTCCATCAGCCGGTTGCGCGGGATATAGCCGTTGTCGGCCAAAGGTTGCAGATTGCTCAGTTGCGCGCGCAGGGATTGGGCCTGGGCGGTCAAGTCACTGCGGGCACGGCGCATACCGCTCAACTGCGAGGTAGCCCCCTCGATGCTGGCGCGGATCCCGGCTTGTTCACGGGCAAACGCGTCGCGACGGCTGCTGAACAACTGGCGCTGACCGTCCAGAACCAGCATCAGGGCCGAATCGGGATTGGCGCTCAGCTCAGCAGGAAAGGTAATACCGGGCAGGTTGTCACGCTCGCTCTGCCAGCGCGCCACGCTGGCCCAGGCCATGCGGTACTGGGCTTGCAGCGATTGCACATCGGCCTGGTTCTGGGTCTGGTCAAGACGGAACAGCGGCTGGCCTTGCTTGACCAGTTCGCCCTCTTTTACCAGGATGCGGCTGACCACACCGGGGCTGAAGGTTTGTACCGCCTTGCGCTTGCCCGACACCACCACGGTGCCTTGTACCGGGATGCCCTGGTCCAACGGTGCAAGGCTGGCCCAGAGGAAAAACCCACCGGCACCGACAATGGTCATCACCCAGCCCATTTTTACGAAAAAGCCGGCATCGCGTTCTTTGATTTGAGGTTCAACGGTAAGGCTGCTCATGCGCCTGGATTCCTTCCGGCCTGGTACTGACGACTGAAACTGACACCGGTTTTTTCTTTCGGCGCTTCCTGCTGCCCGGACAACGCCCGCAGCACCTCTTGGCTGGGCCCGAACGCTTGCAGTTGGCCTTCGCCGAGCACTAGCAACTTATCGGCCTGGGCCAATGCCGAGGAACGATGGGTGACCAGCACCACGCTGCTGCCCTGGGCTTTCATCTGCATGATGGCGCTGGCCAATGCGGCTTCGCCGACGGTGTCGAGGTTGGAGTTGGGTTCGTCCAGCACGATTAGCCGCGGCCCGCCGTACAGGGCGCGAGCCAGGGCGACCCGCTGTTTCTGGCCGCCGGACAAGCCACCGCCGTTGTCGCCCAGCACGGTGTCGTAGCCCTGGGACAGGCGCAGGATCAGCTCATGCACACCGGCCTGTTGCGCGGCCTTGACCACCAGCTCCGGGTCGGCCTCGCGAAAGCGCGCGATGTTGTCGGCGATGCTGCCGCTGAACAGCTCGATGTCCTGGGGCAAATAGCCGATATGCGGGCCGAGGTCGTCGCGGTTCCAGCGGTGAATATCCGCGCCGTCCAAGCGCACGGTGCCGGCCAGGGTCGGCCATACGCCCACCAGCACGCGAGCCAGGGTGGACTTGCCGGAGCCCGACGCGCCCAGCACGCCCAGCACTTCACCGGCAGCCAGGTTGAAGCTGACCTGATGCAGGGTCGCCATGCGTCGCCCCGGCGGGCCGGCGCTGACCTGCTCGAAACTGACCTGGCCGTGGGGCGCAGGCAAAGCCATGTGCTCGACCTCTGGCGGGAATTCGCGCAGCAGTTCGTCGAGGCGCTGGTAGGCCAGCTTGGCCGAGCTCCATTGCTTCCACACTGCAATCAATTGGTCGATGGGGCTGAGTACGCGGCCCATCAAGATGGAGCCTGCGATCATCATCCCGGCGGTCATGTCGCCCTTGATCACCAGGTAGGCGCCCAGGCCCAGCACCAAGGATTGCAGGCACAGGCGCAGGGATTTGCTCAACGAGGTGATGATCGAACCGGTGTCGCTAGCCTTGTTCTGCAAACCCAGGAACTGAGAATGCACGCCAAACCAGCGTTGGCGCAGTGCGCCTAGCATGCCCATGGCCTGGATGGTTTCGGCGTTGTGCAAATGGCTGGTGGCCAGTTGGGTCGACTGCTGCGAAAAACCGCTGGCCTCGCCCAATGGCTTTTTGGTCAGGTATTCGTTAAGGCACGCCAGGCCAATCAACAGTACCGCGCCGGCCGTGGCCAGCACGCCGAGCCACACGTTGAACAGGAAAATCACGAACAGGTAGATCGGGAACCATGGCGCATCAAAGAATGCGAACAGCGCAGGCCCCGTGATGAATTGGCGCAAAGCGGTCAGGTCGCCCAAGGATTGCCCGGCATGCCCCTGGCCACGCTGCAAGTTGCGCTCGAAGGCGGCCTTGTACACGCGCAAGTTGAAACGTCGCTCCAACTGGCTGCCAATGCGGATCACGATGAAGCTGCGCACCACTTCCAGCAGGCCGATAAACGCAAAGAAGCCCACGACCATCAGCGTCAACATCACCAGCGTGGTTTCATTCTGGGAGGACAGCACACGGTCATACACTTGCAGCATGTAAATCGAGGGCACCAGCATTAACAGGTTAATCAATGCCGTGAAACAGCCAACGCTGATCAAAATACTCTTGTATTCACCCAGCGCCCTGAATAAGGGCGCCACCCCATGGGACTTCGCCATATTAATTGTTTTTCCTTGCAGCGAATTACGCAAAAGGGTCTCCCCTACCAAGTAGGGTACGGCCGCCTAACAAATCGAGTTATATGCTTATAACTTTTAATTAAGGTTTACGTTGCAGCGTTACAACTTCGCCAGCTTTAGTGCGGGCTTGATAGTCGCCCTCTTTCTGGCGATTCAAATGGGTGATCCCCGAGCCTTCAGCGTTAAACAGCCAAATACCATCCGGCGTGGGCGACCACGTCAGCGGCTTGTCGCCCAGCCATTGCTCGGCACAGGCGATATCGCCTTCCAAGACGTTGGCTTGCTCCACTAACTTGAGCGCGCACACCTGATCCTGCTGCTTCAGTTCCCACTGCCCGGCAAGCTGCGCGGAAGTGGGTAATACAAGACTGCTAGCCATTGCGTGGGCTCCTGCCGACACGAACAACACCTGCACAACACAGGCGATCAAATGGGAAAAACGTGGCATATCCAACTCCAGCCTGGAGCGCGGCGCCGAAGCGCCGCGCGCTTTACATCAGGCTACGATGTCACTGGCAGCCGCCTGGCCAACGGTGGTGACGAGGAAATCCGCCACGCCGTGCCCGGAGAAGTCCACCGCCAAGGTGCCCAGGTTGGTACCTGAGGCATAGGTCAGTACAGCATCGCCGGCATGCCCGGTAAATGCGTTGACGAAGGTCACGCCCGCACCCTTGGTGATACCGGACAGGTCGATCTTGTCCGAACCGGAGGTGAAGTCGAAGATCTTGTCCGCAGCCCCTGGCTTGGAGTCGGAACTGGCACCGTACACGAAAGTGTCGCTGCCAGCGCCGCCCCACAGTTGGTCCGCACCGCCGCCGCCGTAGATGAGGTCGTTGCCGGCCCCGCCCTTGATGGTGTTGGCAACCTGGTTACCAATGATCAGGTCGTTACCCGAACCGCCGAACGCGTTCTCGATGGTGACGCCCTTGGCGATGGACACGTTGCCCACCAGGCCGCCCACATCAGAGAACGAGGTGGCAGTGAGGTTGATCTTCTGGTTCTGGGTAAAACCGGAGAAGTCCAGGGTGTCGTTGCCGCCACCGTCCCATACCGAAAACACCAGCTTGTCGGCATTGGACGTGGCGCTGAGGAAATCACGCCCGGTGTTGGAGTTGAACCCGTAAGTGGTGTCCGTGGCGCGGGTGTTGAAGTTGGCACCGTAGAGCTTCTGGATCGCGGCGATATCGTCGATCAGCGGGCCGGAAGCGTAAGCCTCGACGCCGCCCTTGCTGAAGTTCTGGTTGGTGTTGCTCTCGCTCCAGTAACTCATGAGGCTATAGCCACGCGTGTCCTGTCCATAGGTTGCGTCGTTATAGGTCGGGTTGCCGTTCCCGGCGTTGTAGTCGCCAGGGTGAGCCAGGCCCAGGGTGTGGCCGATTTCGTGGGTCAGGGTCTGCCGGCCATAGTTGTTCAGGTCCGGGGTCTTGTTCGGCGTGTAGCTATTGTTGGTCAGGTACCACGAAGTGCCGTCGTAGCCTGCACCGGTACCGGGCAGGTAAGCGAAGGCCGCGGCGCCGTCCTGGCCGCTGCTGTAGTTGCCGAAGGTCATGTGGCCGTCACCGCCGGAAGCCTTTTCGGTAAAGGTCACGTTGGCAACATCCGCCCAGGATTGCATGGCCAGTGCGGCCTGTGCTTTCTGCTGGGTGTTGAATTGGCTGAACCCGGAGATGCCATGTTTGTTCATGGTGCTCTGGGTAGCCGAGGTGAGGAAGGTGTAGGTCAGATCGATCTTGCCGTTGCCATCAAAGTCCCGGTACGCAGCACCATCCCGCAGCAACTGGGTCGCTGCCTGGTCCACGGTGTAGGACGGTTTGCCATTGACCGTGAGATTACCGCCACGGTCATACAAATGGCTGAAGCTATCGATTTGCGAGTAAGCAGTGCTGGCTTGCGCGGCAGATACAATAGCCTTGTCTTTTACTTTTGACATAAACGTACTTCCTTGTTTGCAAGTGCATCAGTCTTTGTTCGATAGGAACCTCGCGGGCGAGGATAGTCCTATCACTCACCTCTTTTGAAGGCGTAAGAAAACTGACACAACTTGAAATCTTTCGTCTACATCTATTTCCATCGCACAATTGTGACGCAGGTTCAAGTTGCAGAAGTCCCACGCAGTGTTTATTGGGGGCCGTTGCGTTTATGTGGCCGAATCGGCGCACACCACTATTTAAATATTAAATACAAGTAAAGCCGCTCTAAGCGAACGGCTCACTTGATTAATGGATCCAATATATTGTCACGGTGTCATTAGCAACATTAAAGAGCCACTATTCGCACTATTAAAGTGCGCTGTCCCCCATTACCGGGACATACTCCAGCCACACTGTTGCAGGGCTGCCAAGAGGGTTTCGCCAGCCAGGCCCGGCACCTCGGCGCCGTCTTGGGTGGTCATGTCTTCACCTGCCAGAATGGCGTTGATGATCGCCTCCTCCACCGCCTCTGCCGCCGCGCTGAACAGCGGCGAAATATGGTCGTTGTTGACCATCTGCAACCCGGTGCTGAGGGGCAGGTCCTTGCGCCCATAGTCGGCTGGCGGCAAATCACGGTTGCCGGTGGCAAACGCCAGGAACAGGTCGCCGCTGGAATCCTCGGTGCCGCCACCGGTGCGCGCAATGCCGATGGACGCGCGCTGTGCCAGGCGCTGGCATTGGTGGGGCAGCAAGGGGGCGTCCGTGGCGATGATCACCACGATGGAGCCCATGCCAGGGGTGCCTCGCTCGGCAAAGGGCGAAGCAATATCCATCAAGTGACGGCCCACCGGGTAGCCATCGACCCGCAGCTCCTGGCGCTTGCCATGGTTGGCCTGCACCAGTACGCCGACGGTCCAGCCGCCCTGCTCTGCTGGCAACCGCCGTGACGCCGTGCCGATGCCGCCCTTGAACTCGTGGCAAATCATGCCAGTACCACCGCCCACCGCACCTTCCTGCACCGGGCCGCTTTCAGCCTGGTCCAAAGCCTGGCGCACATGCTCTGGGCGCACGTGCTGGCCCCAGATATCGTTGAGCAGGCCATCGTAGGTTTCCATGACCACCGGCATGCACCAGTACACCGCAGGGTCCGCCAGGCGCTCGCGCTCCAGGGCGATCAGGCTGTCGCGCACCACCCCGATACTGTGGGTGTTGGTGATGGCCATCGGCGTGGTCAACAGCCCCGCCTCGCTGATCCACTCAAGGCCCGTGGCGTCGCCATTGCCGTTGAGCACGTGATAGCCGGCAAAACACGGTTGATGCCGGGCCTCCCCGGCCCGCGGCTGGATCAGCGTGACGCCAGTGCGTACCTGCTTACCGTCGGCACAGGCCTTGATCGTCGAGTGACCGACGCGAACCCCGGGAACATCGGTGATGGCATTCAATTCGCCGGGCATGCCCAACCCCAACGTAATGCCCAATTGACGTGCACGCATACCCACTCCTTACAGTTTCTGAAACGCCGGACTCAACCGGCCACTGATGCAATACAAAATCACCGACAGGGCCAACAAGCCGATGATGATCATGATGTCGCGTACCGAGGCCTCCAGGATCAAGGTCACTAGCAGGTAACCGGCACCCAGTACCGCCAGCAATGCCGGCAGCGGCCATAAGGGCATGCGATAGGGATGTTCGCGATCACGCAGCAGCACCCGGCTCATCAGCGCGCTCAGCGCCACTACCAGGTAAACCAGCATGATCAGCAACACGCTGAACGAGGTCAGATCGGCCAGGTTCGAGCTGAAACTCAACAGCGCCGAGGGTATCGCCAGGAACAGTGTTGCCAGCCACGGCGAGTCCCAGCGCGGGTGGATACGTGTGAACAGCTTGTTGATGCTCGGCGTCCACAGCGCATCGCGACCGCTGCTGAACACCACCCGGCCAATCTGGATCACGATGGCAACGATGGCGTTGAACACTGACAGGAAAATCCCGGCACTCACCAGCCGCGACAAGGTTTCATTGCCATGACTGGTCAACAGATAGCCGATCGGGTCGGGGCTGCTGATCATTGCGCTCAGGGACGGCGCGCCGATCAACAGCGCAGTGATCGGCACCAACTCGATGACTACCACCAACCCCAACGACCATAGCACCGCCTTGTGCACGCCCTTGCCGCCGCACTTCATGTCTTCGGCCAGCAACACCGCCGGGCCGTAGCCGTTGAACGAGAACAGGCCGATGCCGACGGCGCCGATCACCAAGGCCCAGGGCGCCAGGTGCAACACGCCGTTTTCGACGATCTGCGGCTGCAACAACACACTGGCCGGTTGCACCGGGTTACCGAAGCCGATCACCACAATCACCAGCAACGCCGCTACTTCCAATAGCAGGCAGGTGCCGGTGATCCAGGCGTTGAGCTTGATGTTGAGGATGCCCAGCGCGTAGCTGCACACCACGATCACCAGGGCGACGGTTTGCGAATCGAATGTCGTGCCCAGGGCGTTATTCAGGTAAGTCGCCGCACCGGTCGCCAATACCGGCGGGATAAACAGCAACATCACCAGCACCGTCAGGAAGGTGGCGTAACCGGCCATGCCACCAAACACGCGCTTGGCATACACATACTCGCCGCCGGCACTGTTATGGGCGCGGCCGAGTTCGGCGTAACAGAAGGCGAACATCAACGCGAGCAACGCCGCCATCACAAACGCCAGGAACACGCCACTGCCCGCCTGCTGGATGGCAAACGGGGCGATCACGAAGACGGAACTGGCCGGCGTTACCGCTGAAACGGTAATCGCCACGACATCAAAGACGCTCAGGGTGGGCTTGAGCACGCCATCGGGCGCGGGGGTGGCACTCATATCGTTATCCTCTGTCGTTGTTTTTGGTGTGAGGCAGAAACGAAAAATGATTGTTCCTCGGGATATGCTTCCCGTTGGACAGTGTCGACGTTATCGGCTGGTGGGGCTGCCGGCCAATTCCCCTATTGGCGTACTCCCCTTGACGGTGCCCAGCAGAAGCCTAACCCTTGGCCGATCATTTGAGGGTGGGGATGTTGAGATGAGCCTGTTCCGGGAAATCGGTATGCACGCGGGGTTGGGCCGCACCCTGTCACAGATCGGCACCGAGCGGTTCTGGAAGCAACTGGTGCTGTTATTGCATCAGTGCCTGCCCTTCGATAATGCCCTGGCGATTTTCTACCCGCTGGATGGCCCGCCCCAGGCCCTGGAGGAGTACGACGCCCAACCCAGCAGCAAGCCGGCGTCGATGCTGGTGTACCTCAATGGCCTGTACCTGCTCGACCCGTTTTACCAGGCTTGCCGCGAAAACTATGCCAGCGGCGTATACCGCCTGGAGGAAGTGGCGCCGGACCATTTTCGCCAGAGTGAGTACTTCCTCAATTACTTCCACGACAATGTGCTGGAAGACGAAGTGCAAGTGATCCTGCAACTGCCCGGCGTGGGCACGCTGTCGCTGTCGCTGGGCATGCAGCGGCGCTTCAGCTTCGAAGAAACCGGGCTGTTGACCACGCTGTCGGCGTGGGTGTTGCCGCTCATGCACCAGCATTGGCAGCAAAGCACCCAGCGGGCACCGGCCATGGACAGCCAGATTCGCGATGCCCTGAGTCATTTCGGCAGCGGTGTGCTGTCGGACCGCGAGCTGGAAATCGCCCGGCTGGTGTTGCGTGGGTTCTCCTCCAAGGCCATGGCCGAACGCTTGAAGATCTCGCCGGACACCGTAAAAGTGCACCGCAGGCATCTGTACGCCAAGCTGGACATTTCGTCGCAGCCCGAGTTGTTTTCACTATTCATCCAGTCATTGGGGCATGACCTGGAGAACCCATAAACCTCATTCGAGCTGAAAGCGTGTTTGGCGCCTGTCAACGCCCCGTCCGTATGGTATTCCATACCCGAGTACGCACCCGGTCGATATTCAACGGCATGGCTTGCAGTGCAAACAGCTTGCCCATCATCTCCGGGCTCGGATACACCTTGGTGTCGGCCTTGATCGCCGGGTCTACCAGGCTGTCGGCCGCCGCGTTGCCGTTAGCGTAGTGCACGTAGTTGGTGACACTCGCCATCACGTCGGGGCGCAGCAGATAGTTCATGAAGGCATAGCCGGCTTTCTCATCCGGCGCGTCGGCGGGCATGGCGACCATGTCAAACCAGATCGCCGCGCCTTCCTTGGGAATGTTGTAGCCGATATTCACGCCGTTCCTGGCTTCCTTGGCGCGGCTTTCGGCCTGCAGGATGTCGCCGGAGAAACCGACGGCTACACAGATATCGCCATTGGCCAGGTCGGCGGTGTATTTCGAGGAATGAAAATACGCCACGTAAGGCCGCACTTGCATCAGCAGGGCTTCGGCCTTCTTGTAGTCCTCGGCTTTTTTGCTGTGGTGCGGCAAGCCCAGGTAATTGAGCGCGGCTGGCAGCAGTTCGGGGCCGTTGTCGAGGATGGCGACCCCGCATTTTTGCAGCTGGGCCATGTTTTCCGGCTTGAAAATCAGGTCCCAGGAGTCCACCGGGGCGTTGTCGCCGAGTACCGCCTTGACCTTGTCGATGTTATAGCCAATGCCGGTGCTGCCCCACAGGTACGGAAAGCCGTGAGCATTGCCAGGGTCATTGTTTTCCACGGCTTTGAGTAGCACGGGGTTGAGATTTTTCCAGTTGGGCAGCTGGCTCTTGTCGAGCTTTTTAAGGGCGCCGCCCTGGATCTGCCGCGCCATGAAATGGTTGGAGGGAAACACCACGTCGTAGCCCGACTTACCGGTCATCAGCTTGCCGTCGAGGGTTTCGTTGCTGTCGTACAGGTCATAGGTGAAACCGATGCCGGTGTCTTTCTGGAAATTCCTGGTGGTGTCCGGTGCGATGTAGTCCGACCAGTTATAGATCTTCACGGTCTCGGCAGCCTGGCTGATAGTAGCCAGCAACATCAAGGGCAACAGGGCAATGGCTTTCATGGTTCGATTTCCTGGCGGTTTTAGGGCTGTTTTTATGGCAGGCGATCAAGGATCAAAGCGTTACAGAATCAGGACGTAGGTCTTGCGCACGGTTTCCTGGATATCCCAGATACCGGTGCTATTGGCTGGCAACATCAGTGCGTCACCGGCTTGTATATGCAGGGTTTCCCCGTTGTCGGGCGTGAAGGTGCAGCGCCCTTGGATGAAATGGCAAAACTCCTGGGACTTGATCTGCCGACGCCAGCGCCCCGGGGTGCAGGCCCAGATGCCGGTCTCGACCCCGTCGTTGCGCTCCACGCTCAGGGTCGAGGCCACGGCGATGGGCGCGCCCAGGGGCACCGCCACCGGTGATGAATCTGGCAGAGCGGTGTTCAGCGTGTCTTTGAATTGCGTAATGCTCATGGGTTTTCCCCTGTGGGTGGAACGAGTCAGTGCATGAAGCCTTCCATGAAACCGGCAACGCCGGTTGCCAGCTTGCGGCGCCAGGGCGGGGTGTTGGGGTTGGCCAACACCTGGTCTTCATGGACAAAACTGCGAATGATCGCGTTGTAACCCAGCCAGCGGCACGGCTCCGGCTCCCAGGCCTTGAGCGCCTGGAGTCCGCCTTCGCGAATCACCCAGGGTTGTCGGGTCAACGGGGTGTCGCGGCCCAGGATCAAGTCGGCCAGGGTACGGCCGCCGAGGTTGGTGGCGCCCACGCCCTCCCCGCCATAACCGCCGGACAGTGCGATGCCAGTGGCGTGGTCACAGAGCATGTGCGGACGAAAACGGCGCGACATGCCCAGATTGCCGCCCCAGGAGTGGGTAATCCTGGCCTTTTTCAGCTGTGGGAAGAGTTCTCCAAACAGGTAGCGACGCAACTCTACTTCGCTGTCCGTCAGGTCGAAGTTGTGCCGTAACTTGCCGGCAAATTGATAGCCACCACGGGCGCCGAACACCAGGCGATTGTCGGCCGTGCGCTGGCCGTAGGTGACTTGTCGGCTGCTCTCGCCAAAAGCCTGGCCCTGGCTGAGCCCGATGCCCTCCCAGGTGCTGGCCGGCAGCGGTTCGGTGGCGACGATCAAACTCTGCACCGGTAACTGGTAGCGACCCAATGGGGGCAAGGTATTGGCGTAACCCTCGACAGCAGGCACCACCCAGGCGGAGCGCACGCTGGCCCTGGCGGTGCGCAGGCCGCCGGACTGCCAATGGGTCACGGGGCTGTTTTCGTAAATGGTCACGCCCAGGTTCTCAACCGCCCGCGCCAGGCCACGCACCAGCTTCGCTGGGTTGATCGTCGCGACGTGGGGGGCATAGATGCCGCCATAAGGCTTGGCAATGCGGACCTGCTCGGCCAATTGCTGCGGGCTGAGCCAGCGGTAGTCGTCTTCGGTGAGGCCCTGGGCGTACAGCTTGTCCAGATAGCGGCGCAGGCTGCCTTCCTGCTCGGGGTAGCGTGCGGCGCAATACAAGGCGCCGCCTTTGCGGTAGTCGCAGTCAATGCCTTCGCGGACCAGCACCTGTGCCACTTCATCAGGAATGCCATGCAAGAGGTCAAACGAAGCGCGACGCTGCTGGGGGGCAAGCTCAGCCAGCAGACGGTCTTCTCCCAAGAGGTTGCCCATCAACCAGCCACCATTGCGCCCGGATGCGCCGAAACCGGCCGTTTGCGCCTCGATGATTGCAATTTTCAGCTCAGGGGCCTGGCGCTTCAGGTAATAGGCGGTCCACAGGCCGGTATAGCCGGCGCCGATAATCGCCACATTGACGTCCAGGTCGTGCTCCAGCGACGGGCGCGCTACCAGCGGGTCGTCCAACTGGTCCATCCATAAACTGATACTGCGCCATGCCGGCATGCCAGGTTCCCCTACCTCGGTTCGATAGGGCCGATCCTAGAGTGCAGCGTCAGGGGCTGTCTTGCGCGCGTGCACGCACAGAAATTTGTTTGAGGTACGCCTTGGGCGATTGCCCGGTGTGCTGGCGAAAAGCGCTGTAGAACGCCGAGAGTGAATTGAAACCGGCGGCAAAGGCCAACTCATCGACTTTGACCGGCGCGGTGGCGTGGTCCAGCGCGGCCAGTACATGCTGGAGTCGCGCCTGGTTGACGTAGCGATAGAAGCTCTGCCCCAGCACCTGGTTCAGCAGGTAGGACATCTGGTTGCGACTGTAGCCACAGGCCTTGGCGACCCGCTGCAGGTCCAAGTCCGGGTCCAGGTACGGCTGCTGACGCTCGAAATATTGTTGCAGGTCATTGGCCATATAACCCAACTGCTGGGGCGACAAACCCAGGCGGCTGACCGTGGTACGCAGCGCCTGGGTCGGTTGCTCGTGCACCAGGGACGCATATTCATGCACCCGCCAGATCAACCCGTCGCGCACCGTAATGGCCTCACTGGTACGAAACGACACCAGGCCCTGGCCGCCACGCAAGGTAATGCGGTACTGGATAAACGCGGTATCGCCATCGGCTCGGATGCGATCAGTGTGCTCAATCGCTTCATCTGCCTCACGGGGCATGCTGGCCTGCAAGTACTCGCGCAACTCGGCATAGCCCACCACACGGTTCTGGAAGAAATCGTGGTACTGGATCTCGGGGTGGTAGTAAGCCATCACCCCGTCCAGATCGCGATGTCGCCAGCACAGGTGATGGCGCAGCACCAGCGCGCCGGTAGCGTGGGAATTGTGACACTCATCGTCTGGAGCGATGTCGGACATATCGGGCTCTACGGCGGAGAAAATGCTCGAGAATGCCGAACTTTACCCTTCCCTTCAATGGTCAGATCGAGCGTCTGACTAATGGCCTTTTGCCTATTCCTTTGTAGGACATGATCTATATCAAAACCAGGCGAAAGAACCGCCGAACGGGCCGAAAAAAGTCACCTTGCAGTTGCGAACGAATGCTATTTTTAAGCCCTTAGCTGTCATGACCAGTGAAGGTCCTGGCCCCTGCCGCGAGCTAAAGGAAGCGCTCAATGAACAAGGTGGGCAACATGAACAAAGTGACATTTCCCAACGCCTGCCAGCTGATGCGCTGGCATTTTCACCCGATGGGCTTCGAGGGCAGCATGGACGCCCCCGGCAGCATGATCGCCCGCCTGTTCGACCGGGCCAGCGGCGAGACATTGATCGCCATCGCGGGGATCCCGTGCGCTACGGTGATGAACGCGGCTGATGTGGAGCGCATCATCGAGGCCGTGGAGGATGAATTGGAGAGTTTCGTGCCGCCGGTTTCGTTGCGGGCGTGAGGCGGCAATAGCGTAATAACGCCCACTTTGACGGTAACCACGATGCGAAGCGAGCCGCTCTTGGTCTTGATCTTGATCTGCTTTTGATCTTGATCTCAGGCGCCCCGTTAAACCACGCTGGCCGAACGCAGGCTTGAATTCGTGGGTAACCCGGCAGGACGCCGGGTTAGCCGCCCCGCGCCATGGATGGCGCGTGGCGGCGGCCCACGGATTCAAGCCTGCGTTCGGGCACACCGAGCCTAGGCGAGGTGCCGAGTGGTGGGGCGAAGGCCTTTTGGTTACTTTTGGGCCTTTCCAAAAGTGACCCGCTGTAAGAGCGGAACCCTAAGTGGCCGTTACCGCAGGAATGGATATGTACACAATCCAATTGTGCTGACTGTCAGGCCGCAATCGCAGGCAAGCCAGCTCCCACATGTTCGACCCCGTGTTGTCAGGTAGAGACGCGTCGGCGTCGGGCCTTAATCGAAGGTCAGCCAGCCCCCTTCACTGCACGCTGATCATCAAAAAACACCTTCCTGCCATCCACCCGCTCAGACGCCCTGGGCACATTCACACCCTGGCCTTCCGGCTTTTCCACATACCAATAACAATGGCTGACCGCTCGAGTAATCCCCACATAGGCCAGTCGCAACACTTCGTCTCTCTGGGCATTGTCATAAGGCTCGCTGTCGCCATCCTTACCCAAGCCCGCCATGCGATACACCTGGTTCTTGTACGGCGAGCTGGTGACATGCTGACAATCGCCCAGCAAAAATACCGCGTCCGCCTGCAGCCCCTTGGCACTGTGATACGTCAGCTGTTTCAACCTGCGCGCCTGAGGCACCAAGCTAGAATCCACATTAACTACAGACTGAATATGCTCGCCAATCAATAACTTATCGCTACTTCTTCGATAAAGCATCAGGATCGAATCGCCCCGCTGATAATGCTCCAGCAACCGCTGCGCCAGTGCCGCGTCGTCACGTTCCAACACCGTGACGGGCACCAGCGCCTTGGGCTCGCCACTGGCCCTGGCCTTTTTGCCGGGGATGGCCGGCGCGCTACGGACGATATGTTCGGCAGCGTCGATGATGTGCTGGTGGCTGCGGTAGTTCTCCCCCAGCATCACGCGGGTGGTGCTGGGCGAAACGAACTCCTTGTTGAACTCCATGAAGTACTTGGGCGAACTGCCACGCCAGCCGTAGATGGATTGCCAATCGTCCCCCACGCACAGCAACGATGAGCGTTGCGCACCTCGCCCGACGTGCATGGCTGGCCCGCGGCTGCGGATTTCCCGCAGGCTGGCGCGGATCCAGGACACGATCTGCGGCGATACGTCCTGGAATTCATCGATCATCAGGTGCGACATCGGCCGCAGCAAGGGATCACTCAGCAGCTTGAGGTTCTCAGGGGTGTTTTCACCAAACAGGGAAAACATCCGGTTGTAGGTCATGATCGGCGGCGACTGCTCCAACAGGTGATCTTCCAGGGCCTTCCAGAAGATGCTCAGGGCCTCGAAGAACAGCCGGTCCGGGTCGTCCTTGGCGAAGCTCATCTGGCCAACCGCCGTAGGCACATCCAGGCCGAGGTTCTCGATAAACCCGGCCGCCATGACAAAACTGTCCAACAGGGGGGCTGAAGCGAGTTCACCTTTGACCTTGTAATCAAAGCCTGGCCCCGCCGTGGCATCGCCGCCCAGGCTGCTCAAAAGGCGCTTTGAAGATTCGTAATTATCAAGCCATATCAGTGGCTTATTGCAGAAAGCTTGAAACAAAGTGCGCTTTACCGCCCATTCCGCGCGCACCGAGAGTTTCGAGTTCGGCCGACTGATTTGAGAATTTTCGCACCCATCGAACCCGAGCACCACCCAGGCATCCAGCTCCCGGATGTAGCCGTGGCAATGAAATTGCGCGCCGTTGATTTCAAAGGTCTGGCGGCTGGGTTCGATGCCCTTGATCGGCCAGGCACCGGCGCGAAACCACAGGTCTTCGATCACATCACAGAGTTCTTCATCGCGCTTGGCCGCCAATTCAGTCACGGCCATGCGCTTTTGCACGCCCGGATGATCGCGTTCTAGCTCTTTGAGCTGGAGACCATGACGGGCCAAGGGTGCAATCAACTCGCGAAAACGCTGATGGCGACCATACAAACGGTGATAACAAGCGTTCATCTGCTGCCGCTGGGCGTCACCGATACGCAGGTCGAAGGCGTTGCTGTCGGTGTCTTCAAAACCACCGCTGAGGTTCTCAAAGGCCTGCAGCCGTTCAAAGCCCGGCAGGCTGCGCACCATGGGCAGGATGCGCGAGTGAAAGGTGCGCACCACCGCCTGGGCTTCCTTGCTGCCAAGGGGTTGGCCCCACAGGCTGAGAATTTCCATGAGTTTGTTGATGAAGTCCTTGCGCGACTCGCGGGTGAACGTCACCACCGTCATCGAACTCAGTTCAAAGCCCAGGTAATGGCTGAGCAGCAGGATGCGCAGCACCAAGGACGTCGACTTGCCGGCGCCGGCACCCGCAATCACTGAGGTCGAGGGGGTGTCGCTGAAGATCATCTTCCATTGCGCCGCGCTTGGCTGCGCATGGGCTGGCAGCAGGCGCGCGACATCGGCCTTCATGCGCTTCTTCACCTCCGCGGTGAGCGGCAATCGCCAGTCGTCGAACAGGCTGTCATCTATGCTTGGTGCGCTGTGCTCATCAGGGCGAAAGTCACGAATCAGCAGGACTTGCCGGCCTTCCTCGATGCCATCAGCTTTACCCTCGCGGTAACCGTATTCAACGCCCGCCTCATGCCCACTGCGAAAACCGTCGGCCTGGCCATGTAACCAGGAAAACCTGTGCTGCGCGCGCAAACGGGTGAGGCCATGACCGAACAGGCGTGCGGCCAGCCGTTTCAACAGCGGCATTTCAGCCAAGGGGCGCAGTTCGGGGGGCAGATCAGGCTGTTGTTGCGACACGCGGACTCCTGCGGTGAGCTTGTTTTGACCAAGGCGCCATGGTCGCCGGAAACGCCGCTCAGTTCCAGCCAATTGCTTTGCTGTCATGCAGTTAGGCGATGAAGTGAAAGTGAACACCGGGAATAACCATCGAAAAAACGGATCATAAACCAGCATTTTTTACGCTTTTTATCGATCATGCGCTGCGGGATGATGGGCTCATCAACAGGAGACGATCATGCTTGAACTTCGACCTTTCACCAGCCTGGGCGGCGCCCACCATGGCTGGCTTGACGCTCATCACCACTTTTCCTTTGCCGAATACCACGACCCCCAGCGCATGCACTGGGGCAACCTGCGGGTGTGGAACGACGACATCATCGCCCCCGGCAGCGGCTTTCCCCAGCACTCACACCGCGACATGGAAATCATCACCTACGTGCGCGAAGGCGCCATCAGCCATGCCGACAACCTGGGCAACAAAGGCCGCACCGAAGCCGGAGATGTGCAGGTAATGAGCGCGGGCACCGGCATTGCCCACAGCGAATACAACCTGGAAGCCACGCCAACCAAGATCTTTCAGATCTGGATCATCCCCAATGAAGCCGGCTTGCCTCCGTCCTGGGGCGCCAAACCGTTTCCGCAAGGCAACCGCGAGGGCTTTGTGACGCTGGCCAGCGGCAAGGCTGGCGACGCTGAAAGCTTGCGGATTCGTGCGGATGCACGCTTGGTGGCCGCGAACCTGAAAGCTGGAGAAAGCGCGGAGTACCGGCTGGACAGCGGCCGCCGGGCGTACCTGGTGCCCGCCACTGGCGTGATTGACGTCAATGGTATGCGGGCACAGGCGCGGGACGGCGTGGCGGTTGAGGATGAACAGGTACTGCGGGTGACGGCGATTGAGGACAGCGAAATCGTGCTGGTGGACCTGGCCTGATCATTTAGGAGCGAGCTTGCTCGCGAAGAACTCACCGGCACCGCGTTCACTCAGGAAGCACGCGTTATCGTTGACGTTTTTCGCGAGCAAGCTCGCTCCTACATACAGTGTCAGTTATTGGCTGATCGCGCCGTCAACCAACACCTGCGCTTCTTCCACCAGTTGCTTGAGGTGTTCTTCGCCGATAAAGCTCTCGGCGTAGATCTTGTAGATGTCCTCAGTGCCCGAAGGCCGTGCGGCAAACCAGCCGTTTTCGGTCATGACTTTCAAACCGCCAATCGCCTGGTTGTTGCCCGGCGCATGGCTGAGGATCTGTTGAATGCTCTCCCCGGCCAATTGCGTGGACGTCACCTGCTCCGGTGACAGTTTGCCCAACAGGGCTTTTTGCGCGGGAGTGGCCTTGGCATCGACGCGAATGGCGAACGGCTCACCCAGGGCATCGGTCAAGCCACGGTAGATCTGGCTTGGGTCCTGGCCTTTGCGCGAGGTCATTTCCGCGGCCAGCAAGGCCGGAATCAGGCCGTCCTTGTCGGTACTCCACACGCTGCCGTCCTTGCGCAGGAACGAGGCACCGGCGCTTTCTTCGCCGCCAAACCCCAACGAACCTTCAAACAAGCCATCGGCAAACCATTTGAAGCCCACCGGCACTTCGTACAGGCGACGGCCGATGCGCGCCGCGACGCGGTCGATCAGGCCGCTGCTGACCACGGTCTTGCCCACGGCCGCATCGGCACGCCAGTCCGGGCGGTTCTGGAAAAGATAGTCGATGGACACCGCCAGGTAGTTGTTGGGCGCCAGCAACCCACCGGAAGGCGTGACGATGCCGTGGCGGTCGTGGTCCGGGTCGCAGGCGAAGGCAACGTCGAAACGCTCCTTGAGACCGATCAGGCTTTGCATGGCATAGCTGGAGGACGGGTCCATGCGAATCTGGCCGTCCCAGTCGACGCTCATGAAGCGAAAGGTGGCGTCGACCTCGGTATTCACCACCTCCAGGTTCAAACGGTAGTGCTCGGCAATCGCCGACCAGTAGCGCACCCCTGCTCCGCCCAGCGGATCCACGCCCAAGCGCAGGTCGGCGCTGCGGATCGCGTCCATGTCGATCACATTGATCAGGTCGGCCACATAGCTGTTGAGGTAGTCATGGCGATGGGTGGTGTCGGCCTTGAGCGCCTGGGCGTGAGTGATGCGCTTGACTCCGGCCAGCTTGTTGGCAAGCAGTTCGTTGGCCTTGGCTTCGATCCACTTGGTGACGTGAGTATCGGCTGGGCCACCGTTAGGCGGGTTGTACTTGTAGCCGCCACTTTGCGGCGGGTTGTGGGACGGTGTAATCACAATACCGTCCGCCAGGCCGCTGGTACGGCCACGGTTATAGCAGATGATGGCGTGGGAAATCGCCGGCGTCGGCGTGTACTCGTCGCCCTCGGCCAGCATCACGTGCACGCCGTTGGCCGCCAGTACTTCCAAGGCGCTGGCACCGGCTGGCGTCGACAATGCATGGGTATCCAGGCCGACAAACAAGGGGCCGGTAATGCCCTGAGCTTCGCGGTACAGGCAAATGGCCTGGCTGATAGCCAGCACATGCCACTCGTTGAAACTCAGTTCGAACGAACTGCCACGGTGCCCGGAGGTACCAAAAGCTACGCGCTGAGTGGAGATCGCTGCATCAGGCTGGCCGGTGTAGTAGGCCGTGACCAGTCGCGGGATATCCACCAGCAACTGGGCTGGTGCCGGCTTGCCCGCAAAAGGACTGATAGTCATGCATAAACCTCGCAAAGAAGGATTCGGAAAAAATGACAGTTTACTGGGACTTGGACTACTGCGCGACGGTATCGATCCGACGGTCTGAAGAGAAATTTCATACGCTACATCCTGATCGGCTGTCAGGCCGCTATCGCAGGCAAGCCGGCTCACACATTGGATAGTTGTAGGAGCGAGCTTGCTCGCGAAAAACTCACAGGCGCCGCGTTTATTCAGGCAGCGCGCGTTATCGTTGACGTTTTTCGCGAGCAAGCTCGCTCCTACTCGGTCTGCGCCTGCAGGAGCGTCTGCGCCAGCGTATCCAGGGCGATGTCCAGGTTGGGATGGCCGCTGAAGGTATGGCTCAAGCGCATATGCTGGTGATGCAAACCACTGAGGCTGAACAGTTCGCCTGGGGCAATCACCACCTGCTGGGCGAGCATGCGCTGAAACACCAGGCGCATATCCACCGGCGCCGTCGACTGCAACCAAAAACTCGCCCCGGCCACGGGCATGCGGTAATGCACACACCCTTGCAGACGCACATCCAAGCGGTGACTCATGGCGTGGGCCTGCTCGTGAAGGCGCTGACGCAGCGTCTGTAGGTGCTGATCAAACCGCCCACTTTCATAAAGCCGGGCAATGGCGCGTTGACGAATGGCGGACAGTCGAAACGAACGCAGCAGGAATTGACGCTGCAATTCACTGCTCATCTGCCGCGCCAGCAGGTAACCAAAGGGGGCTTCCGGGCCCAACACCTTTTCGAACGAAGAAAACACGATCAGCCGCTCTGGGTTGACCAGGCTGCGCAAGGCCGGCCCGGGCGGCGCAAAGCTCAGGTCACCGAAGGTATCGTTCTCCAGCAACCAGCAGCCGTGCTGGTCGAGCAGTCGCGCTACGTGCAGCCGCTCGGGGTCGGTCATGGCGTTACCCGAAGGCATGCTGACCACGGATGAGAGCAGCACGAGGTGCACTGGTTCATGACGCAGCAGGTGCTCCAATGTGGTCAAGTCCGGGCGGCCGTCGGCACGCCAGGGCCATTCAATGACCCGCACGCCAGCGGCCTGTAGCAGGCGCAAGACCAGGTAATCGCACGGCGATTCAACTACCACCACCGTGCCTTTAAGGTCCAGGGCATCAACGAGAATTTCCAGAACGCCCTGAAGGTCGGCACCGATATACACCTCATCAGCTTGCCAACAATGGGTGGGCGACGCGGTATAACGTGCTGCCAATGCAGCACGCAACTCCCACACGCCACAAGGTTGCGACGGTTGCAGATGATGGGGATACCGGCGCACCAGTTGGCGCTCCAGCGCCAGCAACGCGCCATCGAGGGACCCCAACAGCGCCGGTTCATCATTGCTGAGCACAACCATCGCCGGGCGCCGGGCGGCTGTATACAAGCGCTCGAGCAAGTCCGTACCCGCCATGATGGGCATGGTTGCGGCCACGGGCCAGGCGAAGTAGCCGGACTTGGCCACCGAGTACACTCGCCCTTCTTTTTCCAACAGCGAGTAAGCGTACTGAATCGTCGAGATTGACACGTTCAACCGCGTCGCCAACTGGCGCAGGGACGGTAGCTTGACCGGTGCTTCCCGGCTGACTTCATTGATCAGGTTGATCATGTAGCGATACACCGCCTGATAGGCAAAGTCTGCCTGTCGCTCTCCCCTCAGGTTCATCGCTGATCACCAGTTTCCATAGGTGAATACACGCGACTAGCGTCCCGACATTTGAGTGATACGAGCCTTGGACCGCTTGAAACGAGGTTCACATACACGCGCACTGCGTTTGCCCGGCAGCGGGCATTTGCGGTACAGGTGCTGCAACAACGGCAGCGACAACCCGCTGATATCCATCAGCCACTGGTGCAGCATGTCCGCGACGGGCTTGCCCTGCAGGGCCTTGTGGAGCTCGGGGAGCGCTACCAGCATGCCGGGATGGCATTGACGCAAGTAACCCTCCAGACGTTCGCCATGCTGGACGAACGGCGCGAACACCAGGCAGGTCAATTGGCTTTCGTCCAGGCCAGAGAACGCCTGAGCACAAGCTGTAGACAACAGTTGGCCCTGCAGAGCACACGCTTCGGTGATCAACGCAACAGGTACCTGTCTTCGATGCAGGTAGTCCGCCGCCTGACGCAAGAACCCCTCGACGCCATGTTCGTAGGAGAGTTCGCGCAGGCACTGGGCCTGCAACCCATGCATATGCGCCATGAGTAAAGGGTTGGGGTAAGCAGGATGGCTGAAGTGGAACTCGAATGGGTCCCGCTTGTGGGCGAGGAATTGAGTGAGCAGTGGCGCTTGGGCAACGTCCACGTCGTCAAGCAGGTCGGCAATGCCGATATATGCCACATGACGGTGCCCGCCCCGGCCAGGAATCTCAGCGCCTGCGTAGTGCTCGCCATACAGGTGGCGGTAGCAACCGACACTCCATTCCTCCATGCGTGCAAACCATGCACTGAGCGACGACGGGTTAGCGGGTGCGAATGTCAGGCCGGTTGCCAAGGCGCTTTTTTTCAGCCACGCGATATATTGGCTTTGCTTGCGCACCGAGTCGCCGCTGACCAGAGCATGCACGCCGCCATTCCAGGTGGCGACCCGCTGGTAGAAATCGCCGAGGGCCAAAAAAGTGTCGTTGCACAGGGTGGCACGAATGTCGCCGGACGTCAGGTGCCCGATCATCAGCTTGTTGCGCCGGCTCACTTCACGCCCGGCACTGGCCGCAGGCCGTTGATGATTGAAGGGCAGCACTTCGTGGTTTTCCACCATCAACAGTTCCACCCGTGGGTCATCGTGGAAAAATAGCGCGCCGTAGCCGTGGTGCAGCGAATCGAGCGTGGCCTGAGTCATACCCGCGTGCCGCAACGTGGCCACACGCAAATGAAAAGTCTTGGGCGCGCGCCCAGCAATGGTCAGTTGCGCAGCGCGCAGCATCGCCAAGGTGTAGCTGCTGACTGCGCCGCCGCCGTGCCCGATCAGTACTTTGTAATTCCCCACTTGCTCCATGCCACCGGCGGCCACCACGATTCGCTGGATCAGCAATTGAAGCACCGTACGTTCAGCACGGGTAAAGTGCCCCACTAAACGTTGCAAAACTTGCTGGTAAACATAGCTCATGGCTTGTTCGTGAATAGTGCTCATCGTTCTACTACCTGAGTTGAAATATTAGTTTCGAGCAACTACCACACAGGAGCGCTCGACCTATTACACTTGTAGGCTTGTCATCCGTTGCGCAGCACGACATGGATTCAACATTAGCACTCTGCAACAAAAGTGCAGGTACAACCAAAAGAACAGTCGATGACTATCCCAGGACGTGAACCACGTAGCTGCGCGCCTTACAACGCCAAAGACCGCCAGCCTTAGGAAGGCTCTGACAACGTCCTACACTGCTTTAACTAAGAAATTAGAGAAGCATCCGACAAATATTAATCATCCACTCATCCTGGCTTCTTGCAAAACGACGGGGTGCACACTTTGTACTTTTCGAAAAAAAAATCAGACCATCGTTAGTTCCGCAAGCGCGAGATGTTAATGCCCGGCATTCAATCATGGCTCAATCCTTGAGATGACAAAGAAGGCTCAATTATCGGCACTCAAACAATGATTAACAGATACAGAACAGCGTCGAAAAGCAGTTCAGATGGCCTGCCAACCCAACTTAAATGACGCCCACACAACAGCGCCGCACTGGATTTCAGGGCGGCGTAGGGCAATAACGGTATTGTTTACGGGGCGCAGCGCCCGTGCGGCGGCTCAACCCCGGTGCGGGTTAAGCCCTGTCAAATGGCGCATTTGCCTCATCAGCTCAGGCGCCGGAGTATTCATTTGCGAATACTCCTACAGCTCAAACAGCTTCAACCTGCAACGCCACCCGTTCGCGGCAAGGGCATTCATCCATGTATCGGTGCGCTTCGACGAACTGACTGAACGGAAATACCGTGGTTTTCAGTGGGACAAGCACACGGTCGGCTGTCAGTTGGTTGATATCGCGCAACGCACGCTGCAACGCCACCTGGTCCTGGATAATGCCCAGCTCCGGCTTGCCGGTGAAGTTGCCGATACAGTGCACAAAGAACTGAATGTTCTTCTGGAACGCCGCACAGGCCGGGAACGGCGTCTGGTTGCCACCTTGCAGGCCATACAGCACCAGGCTGCCACGCGGCGCCAGGACATCACCGAGCAGCGACATCTGCGGGCCACCCAGGCCATCGAACACCACGTCGACGCCACGGTTGTCGGTGAACTTGTTGATCTGCATCAGCAGGTCCTGTTCTTCGGTAACGATGACCTTTTCCGCCCCGAGGGACAGCAGGTATTCACGTTCAGCACTGTCCTTGGTGGCGGCAATCACCCGCACACCCAGCGCCTTGCCCAACTGCACAAACGAAGGGCCTGCACAGTGGCTGGCGTCGGTCACCAGGGCAAACTGGCCCGGTTTGACCCGCGCCAGGTCCATATACGCAAAGTACGCGATGAGCAACGGCGTGTAATGCACGCTGGCTTCAATCGGGCTCAAGACATCCGGGTACCGGGTCAGGGCCGAACGGGGCAAGACGATCTGCTCGCCATACACCGGGTAATCATTGGGGCTCTCGGCCGGAAAACTGGCGACTTTATCGCCGACCGCCAAGTCATCCACGCCATCGCCCAGGGCAACCACAACCCCGGCCATCTCATGGCCCAGGCCAGAAGGCAGGCGTGCGTGGGAAGACGCCAGGTTCTGGCGCCACAGAATGTCGTACCAACTGATGCCGATCGCGTCGACACGCACCTGCACTTCGCCCGGTGCGGGCTGCGCGGCCGCATGCTCTTCGCATTTGAGCACCTCGGCCGGACCAAACTTGTGAAAACGGATCGTGCGGGACATCGCAAACCTCGTCAAAGTAACCTCTAATGCCATGAACTTTATCTGGGCTTTGGGGGTAAGACCACCGGTCACCATTAATAGTCGACATGCCTGTCATTGATTCCGCGAGCGAGGAACACACCTCAACTATCGTAGGAAAAATCAATTAGCCGGTGCAGAGTACCAGCCTTTCCCCGTAAGATTCATGCCGGTCATCCTTCTGAAGCGAACCTCAGGGGGTTGGTACGTGACCGCTCACATCAAGTTTGCTGACTCTTCCAGGACACAAGATGAACCGTAACGACCTGCGTCGTGTCGACCTTAACCTCTTGATCGTATTCGAAACCTTGATGCATGAGCGCAGTGTGACCCGCGCCGCCGAGAAATTGTTCCTCGGCCAGCCGGCCATCAGCGCAGCGTTGTCACGCCTGCGCGGGTTGTTCGATGACCCCCTGTTCGTGCGCACCGGGCGCAGCATGGAACCCTCGGCCCGCGCCGTGGAAATCTTCGCCCTGCTCTCCCCGGCCCTGGACTCGATCTCCACCGCCGTCAGCCGCGCCGCCGAATTCGACCCGGCCACCAGCACCGCCGTGTTTCGCATTGGCCTGTCCGACGACGTGGAGTTCGCCTTGCTCCCGCAGTTGCTCAAACGCCTGCGTTCCGAAGCCCCCGGCATTGTGCTGGTGGTACGCCGCGTCAATTACATCCTGATGCCCGGCCTGCTGGCCTCCGGTGAAATCTCCATTGGCGTCAGCTACACCGCCGACCTGCCCGCCAACGCCAAGCGCAAGGTACTGCGCCGCAGCCTGCCCAAACTGCTGCGCGCCGACAGCGTACCGGGCTCGCTGAGCCTGGACGACTTCTGCTCACGGCCCCACGCGCTTGTGTCCTTTGCCGGTGACTTGAGCGGGTTTATCGATGAAGAACTGGAAAAACTCGGCCGCAAGCGCCACGTAGTGCTCGCGGTGCCGCAGTTCAATGGCCTGGGCACGTTGCTGGCGGGTACGGACATTCTGGCCACCGTGCCGGATTATGCGGCGGAAGCGCTGACGTCAGCGGGTGGTTTGCGTGCCGAGGACCCGCCGTTGCCGGTGCGCTCGTTTGAGCTGCACATGGCGTGGCGGGGGTCGCAGGATAATGATCCGGGGGAGCGGTGGTTGAGGTCGCGGATTCAGATGTTTTTTGGGGACCCCGATAGCTTGTAATGGAGTTCCAGTAAATTCCATAAAGTTTTTTATAACAAGTACTTATTGGTAATTTTAGTCCACTGCCGCCTGTCTAAATCCAATGATTTCCATGACTCATGGGGGCATAATTGGGGGCAAATTTCGGTTCCTTAAAAAGGATGCCCCCACCGATGCCCCCAGATAATGCGGTTGTTTTCAAACGAAAACTCAGCGATGCCTTGATCCGCTCGCTGACCGAACCCGGCAAACACGCCGATGGCGAAGTTCCTGGCCTCTACTTGGAGGTAAGGGCGTCAAGCAAGGTCGGCAAATCCCCTTCCAAGTTCTGGCGGTTGAAGTATCGGCTGCATGGCAAGGAAAACCGCTTCTCAATCGGCGCTTACCCCGAAATTGGCCTGAAAGCAGCGCGCGACATTGCCCGCGGTGCACGCCGCGACGTGGCTAACCACACCGCTCCGCTCAAGGCCAAGACCGCCAAAATCGAGGCGCAACTCCTCAACGAGGTGCGCACCTTCGAGTATGTAGCCAAGCAATGGTTGGCATTCAAGTCTGCCGAACTGGTGACCAAATCCATCTCGGGATTTAGCGGAGCGCTGAACAACCACATCTTGCCTGCCATTGGCAAAAAACCTGTCAGCGAGATCAAGCTGGAGCACATCACCACGATCATTACCGAGCTGCGTCGCCAGCGTATTATGGCGATGGCCCGGCGCGTGCGCACCATTATCCGTGCCATCCTGGGCTTTGCCGAGGGACGTGGCTGGGTAGAGCGCAACGTGGCGCTCAGCAACATCGAGGAGTTGAAGATCCGCCACATCGTCACGAGCAACCCTGCAATCGAAAGGCCATCCGACCTGGGCAGGTTTCTTCTGCGCTTGGATGACTGCAACGACGGCAGCGTTGCCACTGCAATGCGTCTGCTGGTCATGTTGCCAGTCCGCCCTGGCGAACTGGTGCAGATGCGCTGGGAAGATGTCGACTTGGTGGGCGCCGATTGGCGTTACGTAGTGAGCAAGACCAAGCATCTGGACAAGAGCAAGCACATCGTACCGTTGCCCGAGCAAGCCTTGGTCTTGTTACGCGCGCTAAGTAAAACCCGTGTTGTGGATGAAGAAGGCAAAGGATGGGTGTTCGTCTCGCCGGTCTATCCAGGCCGCCCCATTAATCCGACCTCCATGCTCAAGTCCTTTCAGCGTATCTGGCCGGAGTACGACATCACTGCCCACGGCTTTCGCGCCACCTACCGCACCATTGCCCATGAGCACTTAGGTATCGATCCAATCGTGCTAGAACTGTCGTTATCTCACCGAATGCCAGGTGCATTGGGGGCTGTGTATGAATCGCCCCTAGTTTCGTAGACACCTCCAAGCCTTAAAATGAGGCCCATTAGGAGGTGCCATGAGCAACCAGCGATATCCCGAAGAATTCAAAATCCAGGCGGTCAAACAAGTGACCGAAAAGAA
>NZ_JAEKCY010000035.1:0-27984 GCF_016405475.1 Pseudomonas sp. MF6767
TCAGTTGCAACGCAAATGGGTGGTCAAGTGGGGTGCAATTTCGCAGTTTTTGAGTGTGAGCGCGTCAATCAGCGGTTAAAGGGGATTAAGGTCTGAGATGCAAGGCGGTGTAGTTCGGACGCTTACAATCACTTACCTACCTGCAGGCTCTTTTCGATGGGTTTCCCATTACGAATCAGTGACAGGTTGATGAGTCGCCCGGCACGCACCGTAGCCATTCTTGTAAAGCTCTCTTGATTGGAGACCCTTTCTCCATCCATCGCCACAATCATGTCGCCTGCCAAGATGTCGGCTTTATAGGCAGGGCTGTCGTCGACGATTGTGGTTACGACTACACCTTGGTTCGTCTGTAGTAGTTGTCTCTCCAAGTCGTTGAGATTGCGGACGAACGCACCGACGCGAAACCTACCCTTTACAAAATAAATGGCGCCATAGTCAGACCTATTAACGGTAATAGGAATATAGGTCGTGGTGCTTCCATAAGTCGTAGTCGATGCATTACCGAAAGCAGTGGCTTGACCACCCGGCCCATAGGCGTTCGCACTGCTTGTGGTGTACGAGGTACTCGTTGTCGGAGTAGTAAGAGGCATGCTCGAGGTTACGGACCCAGTGTACTGAGGGACGAATACTAGGACCAGATCCGCTCCCACTGCAGCACCCTGTTTCAGCGCGTGGTCTTCAGAAACATTTTCGCCACTGTTAAAGCTCGACTCGCCTATAACCACGTACCCTCGTTTTGAGTAACCTGCAATTATTTTTTCCAGGTCACCAAAGGGCGATCTTTCAATGACAGGTAAAGCGGGAGCAGCTGAAGCACGATTAGCTGAGACGAACTCAGGCGATACACCAGTGGCTGGGATGTAAAACTCTTTGTAGCCATTGGCGCATCCGGTGAGCGCTAGCGCTGTGGTTACCGCCACCAGTGTATTGATTAACCGCCTTCTCATGCGAACTGCTCCCTGCCGCTGACGCGTTATAGTCGTCGGGAGTATGGCGGAATGCTTCCACCAGACATAGCCGTATGACTCGGTTTCTATTGGGGTCATCCTGACCGGGTTCAGATGAGCTTGTGATCCAGTCACAACCCATTGAAACTGTTGGGGACCCTGACATGTTGCTGTCAACACGGGGCATGAAACCCGCGGGACTGAGTTAGTGGGAGGTGCTGGAAGTTACTGAAATTTCAATCGTTGAAATTGAAAGGATCTTGAAGAAAAAAGGGGATCCTTACCGGAACGGTAACGGTCCTCGGTTTTGTTCAGGATTGTGAACGGATGGCTTGGTCAACTCAGTCAACCGGTCAACTAACTTTGGAGCCCAGCCACTAACGAGATCCGGCGGGTTCTATGCCCCGTGTCTATCCGAAATTCCCAGGGTCCCCAGCGGCCTTCCGATTCATAGGGCAAATGCACTGGTGAACAGCAGTTCACCTGGTTCACCTGTTCACCTGTTCACTAAGCTGGGCACCTTTCCGCTGACACGATCACGCGGGTTTCCTACCCCGTACCAAACCAAAATTCGTAGGGGCCCCCACTATCTAGCTAGAATCAAGAGCATGTCGATCTGCCTTCGCTGGAGGGGCAATAGTAATGGAGTTCGGGGATGCGCTAATAAACCGTGTTACGGCTGTTACGCGCGTTACATTGAGATTTAAGTGCTTGATTTTAAATGATTTAATCGAAGTTACAAAGCTTTGCTTCGTTTGCCGATAGACGTGTTACATAGCAAGTTGGTGTTACATCAATAACTGCTCTGCGAGGAGCAGATTATGATTACTGAGGTGGCTGCCATCGGACGAGTGCCCTCTGATAAGAAAGGCCGCTACCGTACTAAAGCTGCAGCCCCTCAATGGCAGGTAAGGTTCTTTTAAAGTGTCCGCTACTGAGAGCGGAAGGGCATTTATGCCGTCACTTTCTCTTACGGTCCCCCCAACTGCGTTTTTTAGCTACCCCGCTAAAATCCTCTTCCCACCCTCTCATCCATCCTTCATAGGCACTATCGGGAGGGATCAGAGCTGCGTTTTCTCCAATTGAGTCTACCCGCCGAATCAACCGCTTTTCCCCAGATAACTCCTCATACCGGTCACGGGCTTGAATCCCACGTGATGTCAGGCAATCGGAGAGCTTACATGCGAAGAAGATAATATCGTCGGTGTAGGTTGCTATTCCCTGCACAGCCGAGCCGTATTCATTATTTACAACCCCTCCAACGGGTAGCGCAAGATAGTAGTGCTCGGGCGCGAAACCTGCTGGTAAGCTTCGGTTTCTAAACATCTCCAGCAGTGCGTTATACGTGTCAATCATGCCGTTGAGATTTCCGACGGCGTCCGATAGCGCAATTATTGATTTCACCCCATTGGGCGACATGCTCATGTTCTTAAGAATTAGGCTTTGTAACTCAACAGTCGGCGGCGCTATGGTTTGAAACTTAAAATGGTTGATACTCAGTGGGAATGGATCTTCACGTCTCTCAGCTGCCTTATAATCAGCGAACCTTGCCAAGTCCGATTCGTACTTGCTCAAAAGTCCTAACACGTGCTGCTTTTTGAGAGATCCGGCCATATCTATTACCGATATGCATAGCGTTATCGCGACGTCGATACTGCGGAGCTCAGCCAATAGCTCGTCTCTCAGCTTCGCGCTCCTAGCAATGCGGCCGGCCATCCATGCACCAATACCAGCACCGAACCCTGCGCTGATCAGCGCGCTTCCCCATTGAACAGCGTCAATGTTGGGCAGACTAGCAGCCCAGGGGAAAAGCGGTACCGTAGCTGTATAAATGCCGTTAATCGGCTCCCACAAATCCGTCATTACGTACCCTCAAACTCGACGCCTCGACCATTTAAGGCATACGAGTCGGCATATTAATCGATTCGCTACAGCAAGAGTGGTCCGTTCATTAGGTGCTGGCTTGCAGCCAAAAGGAATAAATACTCTTCAACTTCACAGCTCTGCCTTTGAGACTGAATCTCAGGGTTACCCTACGACTGTGATTGTCCCGGAAAAGATCTTTTATTAACGGTGGATTACGACCCATACCTGAGACTCGGAGCGGACAGCTCCGGGCAGAAACGTCTGCCTGAGGCATTTCGCCATTACACGTCTACAATTGGCTGATTCACTGACCATAAAATGTTGAAGTTAACGCTAGATAAGGGGATCAAGATGCGCCTCAAGACCGTCAAGCTCACTCACTTCCGTGGTTATCGCAGCACCACCATCATTCCAATCGATTTAGCGATGACCGGCATCGTGGGCCGAAACGACTATGGGAAGTCCACTGTCCTTGAGGCTCTGGCCATCTTCTTCGATAGCGCCGATATCAAGCCTGATAAGAGCGATATGAACTGTTTTAGCCTGACGGAGGGGCATGACAAATTCGAGATTACCTGCGAGTTCGACGACCTTCCCGAAAACCTGGTGCTTGATGAGAATGTTCAGACTTCATTGTCGCAGGAGTTCCTGCTAAACGTGGAAGGCGGCTTTGAAGTTGTCAAAACCTTCAAGGCTAGCACCGGCAAACATGACGGTACGGCCATTCGCTGTCAGCACCCCGCAGACAAAGCACTCGCAAGCCTATTGAGCCTGAAAATCGCGGATCTGAAAAAGCTTGGCGAACAATTTGGAGTTACTGATCAAGTGGCTGATCAGCGGGTTGCTTCACAGTGGCGGCAAGCCATTCGCAGTGCCGCAGGAGATGTTTCTTGTCAGGAGACGCTGCTCGATGTAGGCAAAGGTCTATCGACAGAAGCCAAATCTATTTGGGAGAAGATTGAGATGCTGTTGCCGACCTTCGCTCTTTTTAAAGCTGACCGAGAGAGCAGTGACGGTGACGCCGAGGCCAAGAATCCCCTGCAACTAGCGGTCAAAGAAGCCCAGGCTGCGCTACAAGCCCAGATCAGTGAGTTGGAGCGGCAAATAGAAAGCAGCGTGCTAGACGTAGCCGAACGCACCCTCGACAAGCTTCGCGAAATGGCTCCTGAGCTGGCAAACGAGCTGACCCCGCGCTTTAAAGATAAGCCCAAGTGGACCTTCAACTTCACTTTGGAAGGAGAGAACGGCATCCCCATTAATAAACGCGGCAGCGGCGTACGCCGCCTCATTTTGCTCAACTTCTTCCGGGCCGAGGCAGAAAAAAATGCAGTAGTTGGAAGCCCGCGCAATGTGATATATGCCATTGAAGAGCCGGAGACCTCACAGCACCCCAACTACCAGATGATGCTGATGAAGGCGCTGCTGGAGCTATCCATCCAGACGAATCGGCAGATCATCGTTACTACCCACGTCCCTGCACTAGCGGGTTTGATCCCCATTGAAGGTATCCGTTATGTCACTAGGGACGAGAACGGCATACCCATCGTCAAGATGCCCAGCCCACAAGTACTTAAGGAGGCTGCCGAGAGCCTAGGCGTACTACCGGAGACAGGGATGGAGCGGGCAAAAGGCGTAGTGCTGGTGGAGGGCAAGTCAGATGTCCTCTTCCTCCGCCATGTTTCGAATATCCTAAAGGCGGGTGGCCATCTTCAAGCCAGTCTTGAGGATGCTGGTATTGTCCCTATCCTTATTGGTGGGTGTGGCAGTGTGAAGCACTGGGTCACCCTCAACCTCGCCGATGATCTCGGGCTACCTTGGTGCGTGTTTCTGGACTCTGACCTAGGTGGGAGCCCGGAGCAGGTCGCCGCGATTTTAAAGCGTAAACAAGAAGTCGAAGGACAGGGCCGGGCTTTCTACTCGACACGTAAACGGGAAATCGAAAACTATCTTTGTCCCGACATGATCAACATGCAAACGGGGATACAGGTGGCTTTCACTGACACCTGCGATGCCAAAAAAATCATTGGCAAAGCAGTGGGCATCAAAGCGGACGATGTGATCGATAAACTCTGGCCTTTGATGACGGCCGAGCAGATCCTCAACAGGTCTACGTACCGAGAAAATAATATAGATCGCGCTGAGCTTAAAGAACTGTTGGGTAATCTGCTGAAACTTGTCGCGTGAATTCCTCGACAGCGCTAGCGCGCGGCAGAGATCTGTTGCCGATGAGAAGACGCTTCGTGCTACTGGTCGCATTAGGTCGATTGCTGCGAGGACGGCCGGCGGCTCCGGCCATAAGCGGATGGTTTCGGCTTACCCTCACATAAGCAAATAGGGAGGTGTGCTGTTGACAGGATAAGCTTACACCGTACTACTTAAGGATTACTCGCTGAAAAAGCTTTGAGAAAAAATCAACTATCACATTGCATTTCTATATGGTATTTTCAAAAAAGTGGCTGGATGACTGACTGCGGTTATGTCCGTGGGTACGAGTCCGTACTCGACAATTTGAGGTCTTACAAATTCCATCCAGCCACCCCATTTTTCCTATCAGTACAACACAATGACAACTACTAGAATTGAAGATGTTCATGATCTGGCCGAATTGTCTTTCGCAGTAGGGGTGAAGGCTGAGCTGATAGAGTCGTATTTAAACGCTCCCTGGCAGGCACACCACTATCAAATTATAAAAATAGCTAAGCGGGGACGAAATCGTCAAGGAGAATACCGGCAGGTATACAAGGCGAAAAATAAGTGGCTTGCACAACTTCACCGATCTGTTGCGATGATTATTTCAAATAGTGTCGAATTCGGTGAGCATGTACAAGGGTTTTTAGCTGGTCGATCAACAGTGTCTAATGCTAAATTGCATATGAAAAAAGACGTTATTGTTCATGCTGATATCAAAGATTTTTTTAATGCGATAACTGAAGCCCAAGTCTGTCAGTCGATATTGGCGCTTGGTGGCAATCTCCTCATCGCTCAAATTTTGGCGAGAGCATGCACTATTGATGGTTATTTATTACAGGGTACAAGATGCAGTCCTGTACTCTCAAACATAGTATGCAGAAGACTCGATTCAGATATGTTGGAGTTGGCGCGCACCACTAAATCGACATTTAGCCGATATGCAGATAACATAACTTTTTCTGGTATAACACCTCCAGCGCCGGAAAATATTGAAGCTGTTATCAATGGAAACGGTTTTCAATTACAGGCAAAAGGTTGTTATGTACAATATCGTGGTGCCCGTCAATTTGTAACAGGCCTTTCAGTAGTCGATCATGAAAGGCCAAGACTTCCAAAAAAAATGAAGAAGAAGTTGAGGTTGATTGCTTACTATATAAAAAAGCACGGAGATGGGCACTTCGAGTTCCCTTCAAGAAGTCATTCAATAGCACCGACGAGAGCTCAATTTGAAGGTTTTATCGCTTACGCTCATTCAGTTGAGCCACAGTTTGCAAAAAAGCTATGGTCGATGCTAAATTAGTTCAGGCAATAGGGTTTTTATCTCTTTTATGCTTCTCGCCAGTTGCAATATTTTCTCCATAGCGAATTCTGGTTTTTATATATGCTATATATTCTTTTGGATAGATTGATCCAGTCGATAGGTAATTGGCAGAAATATCAGCAACTAAATCTGAAAGCTCTAGTATTTCCTTTCTATTTCTAGCGTAGGAGCTTGATACTATAGAGTTAACTGAGCGATGGTATCTATTTTCAACTTCAGTTACGGCAGATGCAAATATAAAGTCAATGTTTTTAATTTTCGAATATACCATCTCGGTGAGTTCATTTTTATTGCTTAATCTATGGAGAAGAGGTATCACCATTAGCTCTCTCTCAACTTTCTCAGGAGGCCAATCACTTATCTCATTCCCTCTGGCATAATAGATATAAGCAGAAAAATCAGCAGTGACAAGATCTTGCATTAAGATACTTGCAAAATGAACATTTTTAATTAGTTCGTTCAGGTCGCTGTTTTCTATTAGAGCTTTATCATCTCTGATCAGCAGTGAACTGCGTTTTAACCGTTCCTTCCACGTCCTCACCTCTTTTGCTAGTTTATTTAGATCATCAGTCACAACTATTGCGGTAAGGGCTAGATCTTCGTTTTTTGCGACTACATTGGCTATGGCAACACTACAGATTGAAGGGATGGCGCTGTCAAAAATCGGTTGATCAAATTGATTTGTAGTCACCGCAGGATCAATTTGGCTATTTTTGTCTTTAAATTTAAAAAGAGGGTACAGTAGTCGTTTGAGGGAATCCTGGCTATAAGTTGCGGAAACGCCAGCTCCTTCTCTAGATATGTTTTTCAAGTACTCCCAAAGATCATGTGCTCGACTAGGGGTTGTCAGGATTTGACTTAATCTATTAATTGTCTCTGAATTAGAAAGTGACTCATGTGTCATGACGTCAAAATTAAATATGACGAAGTTTTTAAGAAAGTTATGTAGTTCGAAATCACTAAAATTAAATTGCGCAACACTTAAAATTTTCCGTATGTCGTCAATGAAGCTTTCAAACTCGACACTTGAAGTTTCAGATTCATTTTTTCGTGAAAAAAATACTGCTTCACTATGACTATGTCTCGCAGCCTGACAAACAGTTTTAACATTTCTTAAGCTAGCGCTGGAAATGGTATCTGTTGCTGCTCCATAGTAATCATATCCGAGATGGTTTTTTGGATTTTTGTAAGTTAGCCAGGAGCCCTTTACAACTTCACGGAAGTCTTTGTTGCTTTCGGCTGCGGATATTCTCAATGAACGCTTAACTTGTATGTGTAGTTTCGCTTCGTGAGCATCATCAAAGGTGACAATTACGTCATCAAGCGGATCACCGAAGGCTGACTGCTGTAATGCGACAGTTCTGATGCTGGAGTTAAGTGGAGGTCGTATTTCTCCTGTTAGTAGTGCTGCTAAAAAATATGCAGCCACGTGTCCCTCATAAACGAATCCAGTCCCGCCAGCCAACTCAGAGGATTGTGCCATTTTTTTTCCTATTTTTGAGGACGCTTGTTAGTTAGTGACTAGGGATTTTTTGAGCTTCAAGGCAGGATTGCCTGGACCGGTACCGCCCCCACTTATCAGCCCTACTTAACTAAATGAATTATGAATCGAACATACCATTTCGAGGAGCGATTTTAGACACTCGTGATGATTACTCATGTTCCGATCCGCCATTCTGGGGCTGCCCAATCAGATGTCCAATCAAGTTCCTCAGACATCGCCGCAATTTGACCATACTCTTCAAAATATGCGTTGACGATTTTCGCGTCGGTTATAAAAAGCGCGTTCTCGAGAGATAAGGTAGCGCTTTTTGTTAAATTAAATGAGCCTGTCCAGACTGCATAAGGCGTAATTGTTTCAACGCTGTCCGGTCCACTTTCTTCAATCTTAGCAAACACTAAAAATTTGTTATGCATACGCGGGAATGCAGGGTTTTTCTCGGAGTTATGATTGCCCACACATCTGATGGGATCAATAGAAGGGTCGCTTGCAACTGATATAGAGCTCAAAATATTACTAAACGAATACCTTGTTAAATTACATCTCAGTGCTTTGTACTTCTTACGCAATGCCTTTTCAAAGCCATATTTAGCGCCTACGTCAGGGCGAAGAAAGTCCTCTTTTTGTACAATAATAGAGACGTTTCTCAACCTAGCCAGTGCATCTAGTATAGGAAAATTTGTTAGCCAGGCAACGGCACCAAAAACAGCATCAGACTCTTTAATGTGCTGCAGCAATTTTTTATCTAAATTTCTAAAGTATACGGTTAAGCCGGAGTCCGAAACTACGCTGTTATCATTGAAGGCTTTATCATAGTTTCCATCATTTTCCAGTTGATATAGGTTCAGGTTGTCCATGTGTTAAGCTTTCTCCATAATTCAACTGTCAATTGGTTTTTTTGATTCTAGCTCAATTCAATAAGTATTTCATGTTTTTATTGCTGGCTTGAGATTGCTGATTATGTTTTTGTTGTTCTTGTTGTTGGTCTTAACAGTATCGGTGGTAGCAGATGCTGTATCAATATCTGCACTTAGACTAGAGTGTATAAAAGCGCTGTATCAAAACTCAAGTGCACGTGTCTATTTTGCATATGGAATTGATCAGCACGTTAGTAGATGTGGATTTTGCGCAGGTGTGCAAGTTTCAGTCCCGGTTTGAGTATTTGTTGCGCTCAAAAGCGCTGTTACACAGCCTCGGATGAATCGGTCATAAGACTAGGTCCGCCGTAGACCAGAAATCGAAAAGATCTGAACCTTTTTTGTAGTAGCACGATCTAGCACGGCGGAAACTGATTAAGCTTCCGCTTCTTCATCACCCGCTCTTTCTTTTGAGCTGACGGTCAATGAAATCAAGCTCTGCCTTGATTGCATCAAGCGTGAGCGTCTCAACTTTAGTGACAGTGTTTGCTCTTGCGTTGAGCTTTTTGGTGTCAGCCATGCCGATAATTATCCCGTTCAAATGCAGCTTTCGGGCCTTTAGGTAATCAGGCATCTGAGCACTGTTCTGTGGTGGTTTATTCATGGTTAGACCGATGGTTGGCCCGAAGCAGCCGACCCTCGCCGGTTGCTTCGGGGAAGGTTCAGGTTAGGCCGCCAGCAGGTCAAGCAGGCTGTGTTGGCGCGAGCGATCTGCGAGTTCGTGCCAGGTCCAGCTTCCAAAGCGCTCGCCCTGTTCAGGGATATCCAGCTTCATCAATGCAACCGGGTCTCGATTGATCAAGTCGCGTGCGGCCCACAACTTACCGCCTGTTTCCAGCAGCGCTTTCGTGCAGAAAAGGGGACAGATTTATTTTCGCGGCGAAAAAGAGGGCGGAAATCCCGCACAGCTCAAACCGAAGGCACAGCGAGTGACCCCCGCACCAACGTCTACTGTCCCGACGCAATTCAACACCTTCACCCACCAAACCCCAAAAACAAAAAAGCCCCAGATCTCTCAACCTGAGGCTTTTCCATTTCACATCTGGTGCACCCGGCGGGATTCGAACCCACGACCCCTGCCTTCGGAGGGCAGTACTCTATCCAGCTGAGCTACGGATGCTTGTGCGGGCGACATCATACCCATGTCGACCTGATGCGTCCATTCCGGCATTCCCCCCGCTCGATGTCGTCCATTTCCGACAAAAAATGGCTAATCGCCACCCTCATTCACAACTCCCCGCGCCGCACGTCCCTTTGTTTGCTTTGCTCTTGTGGCTTTAACCCCGCTTCCACGCCGCAATTCCTCAGGTGAACGCATGCATTCCAAAGGAACCGTGATGCTCGATCTCCCGCTCAGACAAACCCTGCTGGCTCGCTCCGATTTGTTTCGAGGTATGCCGGAGCATCTCTTGCGCTACGTCGCCACCCATATGGTGGAGCGCACGCTGGATGATCGTGAGCTGTTGTATTTCAAGGATGACACCCTCGAATTCATTGCGTTGGTAGTGGAGGGCCGGATTTATTCGGTGGTGCATGGGCCGGATGGGCGCGAGCAGATTATCGGCAGTACCGGGGCCGGGCAGGTGGTGGGGGAGACCGCGTTGATCAAGGATCATGGGCGCGAGTCTTCTACCTTTGCCAGCGGGCCCACGCGGTTGTTGCAGTTGGGTAGCCGGCATTTTGCTGTGTTGTTTGAGGAGCCGGCGTTTCTGCGGCGTTTGTTGATGTTGATGATGCTGAGGTTGCTGCACGCCATCGAGTTGCTGGAGTTGGTGTGCCTGCATCGGCTGGAGTCGCGGTTGGCGCGGTTTTTATTGGCGAACCTGGGCGAGATCGACCTGGCGTTGGCCTTGCCCAGTGTGTCGTTGCCCGCAAGCCAAGGGGTGTTGGCGTCGATGCTGAATACCAGCCGGCCCAAGCTGAATGTGCAGCTGCAAGTGTGGCGGCGCAGTGGCGTGATCAGCGGCGATCTGGAGCGCATGGTGATCAACGATGTCGAGCAGTTGCGGCGCAAGGCTTTTGCGCTGAATTAGTTGTGGCGGTGTTCCCCAGGTAACAGCGTGCCCCCGTCGAGCCCTCGCAGACTGGCCCTTCATCAAGGATGCACAGGAGTGCTGGCGATGGGGATGACTGTTCAGTTCAAGGATCAATGGGCCGCCGATGACCGTTTGTTCGAAGCGAGTTGGCGCGCTGTGCACGGCGAGCTCAGGCGCCGGGCGTTGCGGCGGGCCAAGGGCAATCTGGATCAGGGCCAGGAGTGGTTGTCGGCCACGGCGATCAAGGCCCTGCTGTTTTTTCGGCGTTCGCCGGAGCGCATTCGCGACCCTCAGGGGTTTCTGTTTCTGGTGCTCGATCATGTGTTTCTCGACAGCGTGCGGCGCAGCAAGCGCGAGGGGCGGCTGTTCGATGATTCGGTGGACCTTGAACACGATCACCTGGCCGCGCTCGCCGCGCCCTGCGCCTCGGTGCTGGAGCGGGTGGAATGCTATGAGCGCCTGGAACAGATCGAGGCGCACGTCGCACGGTTACCGCAGTTGCAGCAGCGCTTGTTCGAGATGCGTTTTGTCGATGACCTGCCTTACCCGCAAATCGCCGCCGAGCTGCACGTCAAGCTGCCGCTGGTGCGCAAGCGTGTGCAACTGCTGCGCAGTGCCTTGCGCTGAAGGCGATTCACAGACGTTGGCGTGGGGCGTTCTAGTGGTATGAGCGCAGCACGCCGCCGCTATCCACACCCAAACCTGGGTGAATGCCATCAAGGAGAGATGTATGACAGAGGTCAACAGCCAGATCACCGACGCGGTCACTCAAACCAACGTCAAGGTGGTGGCCGAGGCGCCGGCCCAGGCCATCGCGTCGCTGTACCAGGTGGCCAGCAGCGCGGCGGGCCTGTCGTTGCAGAACGCGGTCAACAGCCAGCAGGCGATGAACCAGATTTCCAATGCGGTGATCTCCAAGGCCGTGGCGCTGATCATGCAGATTGGCGAGAAGGGCTGAGCCCTCGGGAGATCGATTATGTCGTGGTTCAGCAGAAAGAAACCCGCCGCCTCCCAAGCAACGCCCGCCGCCGACCCACCTGCGTCGGCGCCCGCCGCACCGGCCTCGCGCTCGATCATGGCGCGCATGAACGAGCACCTGCTCAACCAGGTGAGCACGCCGTCATCCGACAGCACGGCGGCGCTCAATAGCCAGATCGTGCAGGCGGTGCAGTTCACTAACGCGCAGAACTTTGCCTATGCGCCGGCGCAGATCGCGGTGCCGGCCGACATGATGATCAGCCAGGCGGCCGGGCTAGTGGCGCAAGCGGCGGCGGGGTACTTCGATGGGGTCAGCAAGATCGCGTTGGCGGCCCAGGCTGTGCTGCTCCAGCAAATGACCGAGAACATCGTCAAGGACAACCTGCCGGCCGCTGCCGAAGACGCCTTGGGCGCCTTGGCCACCGACCTGCTGGTGGGCGCCGCTGCCGCCGTGGCTGCCGCTGCCGGTGCGATGGAGGCCGAAGCTGCCAGCGTGGCGATCGACAAGATCGACCAGAGCATCGCCAAGTACGCCGACACCTTGGCCAACCGGGCCGCGCCCACGGCCTGAACCGAGCACAGCGCTTCGGCGTTCTGCTGGGGCGGTGCAACAGCAACTTGAAAGCAACTTTTCTTGAATGAGGAGCGACATCATGGACGTTGGAGATCTTATTTTTTCGGTGAAGCAAGAAGATGACAGTACGACGCGGGCTTTCATCAAAGCCGGTCAGTTGGTCAAAGCCAAGGTGTTCTCACAGGACACGACGTATCTGAATGTGGTCCACCCGGCAATTGCGGTGAGCAAGACCATGGTGATCGAAAGCGTCGGCACTGGCCTGGCGTTGACTGACGTGAGCCTGGAAAAACCCCCTCGCACCGCCATGGTGTTTTCCTGCCGTGACACTGAGCTGGGGTTTGCGGCGGCGCTGGCGGCCAAGCAGTTTTATTTCGACAAGCTCGGCGATGAAATCGACGGCAGTTATAGCGCGTGGAACGCGATGCTTTCTGCATTCAAGAACTGGAAGGCCAACGACACCCTGCAGGCTCGGATCAATGAGTCGATAGCGATAGGCAGCGGTTCCTTTTGCTCACAATTCGCGGCCAACGCTTATGAGGTCGGCAACCTCTACAACGCGGCCAATCTGGTTCCGCCACCGCCGGCCATTTTCAATCGGCAACCCTCAGCGATGACACCGGCAGAGCTCGCGACGTTCTGTGCTGCGTCGCCGCGTTTTTTCTTTGCCGGTTTCTGGGAAGACGGCAGAGAGGTGCGGCTTTAGCGGCCCTTTTGCAGGCGACGTAAAACCCAAGGAGATCGACATGGCACCCCCTTCCACACCCTCGGTCCTGTCTGCCGATGACCGCCAGCGGCTCGAAGCGATGCTGCGCAACCCGCAGATTTTCGCCGGAACGCCCCAGGCCATCGTCGACGAAACCCTCAAGCGCGCTACCGAAGTGCTTGCGCAATCGAAGGCCAACGAACAAGCGCTCAAGACCGCTGCCCTGCAACGTGAAGCGGCGCTGCGCCAGGTGTTGGACGGCGCAGCTCCCGACCAGGATGCGCAACGCAAGGAAGTGCAGGCACTGATCCAGGGGTTGATCGCCCAGATTGAAGCGGCGCTGGGCCCCGCAGCGAAACCCTAAACCAGGTTTCACAGCGCCTGTTTCGCAACGTTCATTGATGAACACGGAATGCACCGTGTACTAAATAAGGAAATTGATCATGCCATTAGTCAACGAGCAAATTACCGACGCGGTCACCCAGACCAACGTCAAAGTGGTGGCCGAATCGCCTGCGATGGCGATGAGCACTATCTATCAATCCATGGCGCAGGCCACGGCGATTCTGTTCCAGAACGCGGTGTCGGCCCAGCAGCAGCAAAACACCCTGGCCCAGGCGGCCACCAACCAGGGCGTGATGCAGATCTACAGCGTCGATACCACCGCAGGTGCGGCGGCCACCGAGAAAGTCGCCCAGGGCGGCGTGTCGGATAACCTCACCAGCCTGTTGACCGTGCTCAAGTCGTTCCAGCCTTAAGCACTGAGCAATAACGGATGTTGTTCTTTCTCAACCCAGGAGTTTCAACCATGAGTACAGTCAGCCCGCAAATCACCGATGCCGTCACCCAGACCAACGTCAAGGTGGTTGCCGAATCACCCGCGATGGCCATGAGCACCATTTACCAATCCATGGGCCAGGCCACGGCGATCCTGTTCCAGAACTCGGTCTCGGCCCAACAGCAACAAAACACCCTGGCCCAGGCGGCCACCAACCAGGGCGTGATGCAGATCTACAGCGTCGACACCACCGCTGGCGCCGCCGCCACCGAAAAAGTCGCCCAGGGCGGCGTGGCCGACAACTTGACCAGCCTGTTGGCCGTGCTCAAGTCGTTCCAACCTTAAGCTGCAAGGCCCCCAACAGCCCCGGCGCCCACAAGGCTCCGGGGCTGTTGTCGTGTGGGCCCTTGATCCGAAAGATGCGCCGGATGCGCCATATTCGTTCTTTTTTTCGAACATCCTATTGCCCTGTACCCCCATTGATCCTAGGATTCGTTTGAGATTTCAAACGCTCTGTCTCCCGTGCGCTCTTTCATTTCTTCTGCGCGCTGGGGCTGATTTCCCTGACGGCAGCCCACAAGGCGCCTTTCAACAACTCTAATTCGCTCCGCGTGCGCGCGGTGCTGTTAAGGAAAGCCGACATGCAGCTTAAAGACACCCAGTTGTTCCGCCAGCAAGCCTTTATCGATGGCGCTTGGGTCGATGCGGACAATGGTCAAACCATCAAGGTCAACAACCCGGCCACGGGCGAGATTCTCGGCACCGTGCCGAAGATGGGCGCCGCGGAAACCCGCCGCGCCATCGAAGCCGCCGACAAGGCCCTGCCAGCCTGGCGTGCACTCACCGCCAAGGAGCGCGCCAACAAGCTGCGCCGCTGGTTCGAACTGCTGATCGAAAACCAGGACGACCTCGGCCGCCTGATGACCCTCGAACAAGGCAAGCCGCTGGCCGAGGCCAAGGGCGAAATCGTCTACGCCGCTTCCTTTATCGAGTGGTTCGCCGAAGAAGCCAAGCGCATCTATGGCGACGTGATCCCCGGCCACCAGCCCGACAAGCGCCTGATCGTGATCAAGCAGCCCATCGGCGTGACCGCAGCCATCACCCCGTGGAACTTCCCGGCGGCGATGATCACCCGCAAAGCCGGCCCGGCCCTGGCTGCCGGTTGCACCATGGTGATCAAGCCGGCCTCGCAAACCCCGTTCTCGGCCCTGGCCCTGGTTGAGCTGGCGCACCGCGCCGGTATCCCCAAAGGCGTGCTCAGCGTAGTCACCGGCAGTGCTGGCGACATCGGCGGCGAGCTGACCAGCAACCCCATTGTGCGTAAATTGTCCTTCACCGGCTCGACCGAAATTGGTCGCCAGCTGATGGCCGAATGCGCCAAGGACATCAAGAAAGTCTCCCTGGAGCTGGGCGGTAACGCACCGTTCATCGTGTTCGACGACGCCGACCTGGATAAGGCCGTCGAAGGCGCGATCATCTCCAAGTACCGCAACAACGGCCAGACCTGCGTCTGCGCCAACCGCCTGTACATTCAGGATTCGGTGTATGACGCCTTCGCTGAAAAGCTCAAGGTGGCGGTGACCAAATTGAAGATCGGTAATGGCCTGGAGGACGGCACCACCACCGGCCCGCTGATCGACGAAAAAGCCGTGGCCAAGGTGCAGGAACATATCGCTGATGCCCTGAGCAAAGGCGCCAAGTTGTTGGCCGGTGGCAAGGTGATGGAAGGCAACTTTTTCGAACCGACCATCCTCGTCGACGTGCCGAAAAACGCCGCCGTGGCCAAGGAAGAAACCTTCGGCCCGCTGGCGCCACTGTTCCGCTTCAAAGACGAAGCCGAAGTGATCGCCATGTCCAACGACACCGAGTTCGGCCTGGCCTCCTACTTCTATGCCCGCGACCTGGGCCGAGTGTTCCGCGTGGCCGAGGCCCTGGAATACGGTATGGTCGGCGTCAACACCGGGTTGATCTCCAACGAAGTGGCGCCGTTCGGCGGCATCAAGGCCTCGGGCCTGGGCCGTGAAGGCTCCAAGTACGGGATCGAGGACTACCTGGAAATCAAATACCTCTGCCTGGGTATCTAAGGCACGGGATTGCAGTAAACGCAGAGGGCACGAGAGCGCTGCCCCTTTGCGTGTTTCACATGGTTATTCGCAGTGGCCGGGAAAGCTGTGGCAGTCGATCATCGCATGCTGCCGTAGTTGCCTCCCCGCCACCTATCCTTAAGCCACGCCGCCCGATGAGCGGCGAATGAGGACTTTATGAGCAAGACCAACGCATCCCTGATGAAACGCCGCGAAGCCGCTGTACCGCGCGGTGTTGGCCAGATTCACCCGATCTTCGCCGACTCCGCGAAGAACGCCACCGTGACCGACGTTGAAGGTCGCGAGTTCATCGACTTCGCCGGCGGTATCGCCGTGCTGAACACCGGCCACGTACACCCGAAAATCATCGCGGCCGTGACCGAGCAACTCAACAAGCTGACCCACACCTGCTTCCAGGTATTGGCCTACGAGCCCTACGTAGAAGTGTGCGAAAAAGTCGCCGCCAAGGTGCCGGGTGATTTCGCCAAGAAAACCCTGCTGGTCACCACCGGTTCCGAAGCGGTGGAGAACGCCGTGAAGATCGCCCGCGCCGCCACGGGCCGTGCCGGTGTGATCGCCTTCACCGGCGCCTACCACGGCCGCACCATGATGACCCTGGGCCTCACCGGTAAGGTCGTGCCTTACTCGGCCGGCATGGGCTTGATGCCGGGCGGCGTGTTCCGTGCGCTGTACCCGAACGAACTGCACGGTGTGAGCGTCGACGACTCCATCGCCAGCATCGAGCGCATCTTCAAGAACGATGCCGAGCCGCGTGATATCGCCGCCATCATCATCGAGCCGGTGCAGGGCGAGGGCGGCTTCTACGTCGCGCCGAAAGCCTTCATGAAGCGCCTGCGCGAACTGTGCGACAAGCACGGCATCCTGCTGATCGCCGACGAAGTGCAAACCGGTGCCGGCCGTACCGGTACCTTCTTCGCCATGGAACAGATGGGCGTTGCCGCCGACCTGACCACCTTCGCCAAATCCATCGCGGGCGGCTTCCCGCTGGCCGGTGTGTGCGGCAAGGCCGAGTACATGGACGCCATCGCTCCAGGCGGCCTGGGCGGCACCTATGCCGGTAGCCCGATTGCCTGCGCAGCAGCCCTGGCCGTGATGGAAGTGTTCGAAGAAGAGCACCTGCTGGACCGCTGCAAGGCCGTGGGCGAGCGCCTGGTGACTGGTCTCAAGGCCATCCAGGCCAAGTACCCGGTGATCGGCGAAGTGCGTGCCCTGGGCGCGATGATCGCGGTCGAGCTGTTTGAAGACGGCGACACCCACAAGCCAAACGCTGCCGCCGTTGCCTCCGTGGTAGCCAAGGCACGTGACAAGGGCCTGATCCTGCTGTCCTGCGGTACCTACGGCAACGTATTGCGCGTACTGGTGCCCCTGACCTCGCCGGACGAGCAGTTGGACAAAGGCCTGGCGATCATCGAAGAGTGTTTCTCCGAACTCTGACCAACCTTAGTCACTGTGGCGAGGGAGCTTGCTCCCGCTGGGGCGCGAAGCGGCCCCGCTCTTTGATTTGGGACTGCTGCGCAGTCCAGCGGGAGCAAGCTCCCTCGCCACAGGTTACAGCCCGTACAAAAAAACCGCTTCGGCGGTTTTTTTGTGCCTGCTTCATTGTACGCACGCGCCTGCATTGTCTAAGGTGCAAGCATTGCCGATGGAGCGTGCTGGATGACTGCTGTTGATTTACCCGCTGTACCCCGAGTGTTAATCGCCGAAGCAGACCCTTGGTCGCGGGACCTGCTCAAGCAAGTGCTGTTGAATGTGCGCTGTGACGCACGGCTGGATGTGTGCGCCGATGGGCAGCACGCCGCCACGCTGTTGGGCGAAAAAACCTATGACCTGATCCTGGCGGATTGGGAGCTGCCGGGCGTGGATGGCTTGAGTCTGCTGCGCAGCGTGCGCCAGAAGCGCCGTTCGCTGCCGTTTATCTTGCTGAGCAGTCGCAACGACAGCGCCAGCGTGCGCGAAGCCTTGCCCCTGGCGCCCACCGCCTACCTGACCCGCCCGCTGAACATGGAAAGCCTGACCCAGCGCTTGCAAGACCTGCTGCTCAACGAAGGCGAAAGCGTGTACTGCGAAATCCCACCGCTGGCGCCGGGTATGACCTTGCCAGCCTTTCTGGAGCGACGCCGCGAGGTCTGCGATGGCGCGCCGCTGCGCGTGGATGTGAAAACCGCCGTGCAACGCAGCCTGGGGCCCGAAGGCCTGGACCTCAAGCAGTTGGAAGACCAGGTGCACAGCGACCCGCAAATCACCGCCGTATTGATCGCCGCCGCCAACAGCGCCGGCTACCACGGCACGCCAGTGCAGACCCTGTCAGAGGCCCTGCATAAGTTGGTGCCCGGCCAGAGCATGAACCTCATCCTGGGCCTGGCGCTCAAGCACAACGTGGTGTTGGGCGACCCTGGGCTGGTGGCCTACGCCGAGCGGCACTGGCAATTGTCCCAGGACAGCGCCGACTACGCCCGGCGCCTGGCGCGCATGCTGGAGCTCGACCACCAGCGCTGCTACAGCGCCTGCATCCTGCATCGCTTGGGCGACCTGGCCTTGTTGCGCTGCCTGGAAGACTGGCGCCAGGGCGGCGGCGCCCTGGATGATGAAGCCATCGGCGAATCCCTCGACGCTTTTGGCGCTGCCTACGGTTCGGCGTTGCGCACGCGTTGGCGCTTGCCGCTGGAGTTGCGGCAGTTGATCGCAGGGATCTATTCACTGGAAGGCGGGGTGTATTCGCGCGAAGCCCTGGTGGTGAACCTGGCGGCGCAAATGGCGCGGCTGACCGAGCACGAAGGGCTGGAAGAACTGGCGGGCAGCAAGACGGCGCGGCTGCTCAAGGTCGGCTTGTCGGAACTGACCCGAGTGCGCAAAACCTGAAACACACACCGAACGCATGTAGGAGCGAGCTTGCTCGCGAAAAACGTCAACGATGACGCGGGCTTCCTGGATAAACGCGGCGCCTGTGAGTTTTTCGCGAGCAAGCTCGCTCCTACAAAAAGGCATAAATGCCAAGCGGTGTTACCCGGCGATAACACGGTTCTTGCCTTGGCGCTTGGCCTCGTACATCGCCGCATCCGCTCGCGCAAACAGGCTGTCGAGGGTGGAGTCATCTTCGCGCAGGCCGGCCAGGCCCTGGCTGACGGTCACATTGAATTCATGCCCTTCGTAGCTGAACACCAACGCCTGGATTTCCTTGCCCAACCGCTCGGCCACCTGCAGGGCCATCTCCGGTGGGCAACCCGGCAGGACGGCGGCGAATTCTTCGCCGCCAATGCGCCCGAACAGGTCGCCACGGCGCAATACCCCGCGACCGCTTTCCGCGATGCGCCGCAGCACCTGGTCGCCCTCCAGGTGGCCGTAGGTGTCGTTGATGTCTTTGAAATCATCGATGTCCAGCAACAGGAACGCCAGCGGGGTGCCCTGCACGCAGGCGTTGTCGAAGGCCTGGTTGGCGAGTTCGAAGAAGTGTCGGCGGTTGCTGCTTTGGGTCAGTACGTCGGTGGTGGCGAGGCGATGGAGTTCCAGCTCAAGTTGCTTCTTTTCGGTGATGTCTTCGGCGATGCCCACCACGATCAGCGCTTCACCGGGCACCACCTGCTGGTTGATGTAGCACTTGTCACTCAACCAGCGGATCTGCCCGTCAGCGGTGATGATGCGGTACTCGCGGTCCTCCACGGCGCCCTGTTCCAGCACACGGGCCAGGCTGTGTTCGGCGTAGTCGAGGTCTTCGGGGTGGACGCTGTTGCGCCATTCACGGTGGTCGGCCAGCAGCAGGCCGGCGGAGCGGCCAAACAGGCGCTCGTACGCCGGGCTCACATACAGCACACGGCGTGTTTCCCAATCGATGGCCCACAGCACGGCGTTCACGCTGACCAGCAGGGAACTGAGCAGTTGCTCACGCTCACTCAGCCGCTCGACTTCACCTTGAGCATGCATAAGCGCCAACAGGGTCGCCGCCGCGGCCGGGCGCGGCGGCTCTGCGGTGGGCACATCGGGCAGGCTGGGCTTTTCGTGAACCATCGGTACAACTCTCTCTGGGCGCGCCGCAGGGTGCAAAAGCGGTCACTACAAGGGGTCACCATGATGGCGAAGTGTTCTTTGAGAGAGGGGAATTGCGGTGAAGTTCCGTGATCAGCATGCATTGTCGGTGCCCGGAAAATGGCGCCAAAAAGCCAGTGCGTGGGAGGGCGAACCCTCCCACGGCGCCCTCACACCGCTGTAGGACGCAACGAGTAAGTCTTCAACTGGTGGGCAAAATCGCGCAGGGATTGGATGCCACTGGCCTCGGCTTCATGCACCCATTCCTTGATCGCTGCCAGCATGTCGTGGCCGTTGGAACTGGTCTTGAGCCAGATCTGCTGCAGCGCCAGGCGCTTCTCGTAGATCACCGTGAGGGCATGGCTGTGTTCCAGCATGCTCTGGATGCGCAAGTGGTGGCGGTCTTCCAGCAAGCTGGTTTCCCGCGACAGCAGGCGCTTGGCGCGGTGGAACTGGTGGCGCACCGAATGATCGACCTTCTCCAGCTCCTGCTTGACCAGCGGGCCAATCACCAACTTGCGGTATTGGGCCATGATCTGGAAGCGGTTGTTGAGGATCGCCATGGCGGTGTCCATGTCCAGGCTGCCCTTGCCTTCGACGCGGTGGGCGATGGGGGCCACGCGCTGCACCTTGGCCAGGCGCAGGAAGCTGAACACTTTTATCCAGGCCCAACCCAGGTCGAACTCCCACTTCTTCACCGACAGCTTGGCGGAGTTGGGGTAAGTGTGGTGGTTGTTGTGCAGCTCTTCGCCGCCGACGATGATGCCCCACGGCACCAGGTTGGTGGCGGCGTCACGGCATTCGAAGTTGCGATAGCCCACGGCATGCCCCAGGCCATTGATCACGCCGGCGGCCCAGAACGGGATCCACATCATCTGGATCGCCCAGATGGTGATACCGATGGTGCCGAACAGCAGCAGGTCGATCACGCCCATGAGCGCCACGCCCAACAGCGGGTAGCGCGTGTAGAGATTGCGTTCGATCCAGTCGTCCGGGCAGTTCTTGCCGTAAATGCGCAGGGTCTCGGGGTTTTCCGCCTCGGCGCGGTACAGCTCGGCACCTTTGCGCAGCACGGTGGACAAGCCCTTGATCACCGGGCTGTGCGGGTCATCGACGGTTTCGCATTTGGCGTGGTGCTTGCGGTGGATGGCGGTCCACTCGCGGGTGTTCTGCGCCGTGGTCAGCCACAGCCAGAAGCGGAAGAAGTGTTTAAGGCCGGCATTGAGCTCGAGCGAGCGATGGGCCGAATAACGGTGCAGATAGACAGTGACCCCAATAATGGTCACGTGGGTCATCAACAGCGTGACTGCCACCAGTTGCCAGGCGGACAGATCAAGAAAACCGTTGTACCACATAGGCTGTATGGCCCTCAGATAAAGAAAAAAACAGCACCCGCATTATCACTTCCTTTGCAGATAAAACCAGTCACCGTTTCAGATAAGACTTACAAAGTGTTTCCTACTCTATAATCCTGATCCTTTGTAGGGCGATTCTGGTTATTTAGTAAGGATTACTAAGCATATGCTGTTTTCATACCGAGGTGCCCTACGTGCGGGGTTGGTGTACCTGCTGGTTTCTATCGTTTGGCTCCAGCTCAGCAATTACCTATTAATCAACTTTATCGATGAACCTTGGGCGCTGGGGCGCTGGCTGCAGGCGCGCGGTTATGTGTGGGTCAGCCTCAGCGCCTTGGTCATCTACTGGATAGGCCGGCGTTTTGCCCGTGCCCATGCGTTGCAACAACCCCTGAAAGAGAACCGCGAGCGCCTGCGCCAGGCCGCTGCGGTGTTCGATTGCACCCGCGAAGGGGTGCTGGTCACCGATACCCAAGGGCTGATCGTGCACGTTAACCGCGCTTTCATGGAGATCACCGGCTACCAGTGCGAGGACGTCATGGGCCAACGGCCAAGCCTGTTCAAGTCCGGGCGCCACTCGGCGCATTTCTACCAGCAAATGTTCCAGGCCCTGGAAAGCACCGGCGAATGGAGCGGGGAAATCTGGAACCGCCGTAAAAGCGGCGAGGTTTACCCCCAGTGGCAAACCATCCGGGTGATTCACGATGACCAAGGCAAGGTCAGCCACTACGTGGCGGTGTTTTCGGACATCAGCGCCATGAAGAACTCTGAGCACGAGTTGGCGCACCTTGCCCATCACGACCCGCTCACCGATCTGCCCAACCGCCTGCTGTTCACCGATCGCGCCGAGCAGGCCCTGGCCTCCGCGCAGGTGCATAAACGTGGCTGCGCCCTGCTGTTGATGGACCTGGACCACTTCAAGATCATCAACGACAGCCTCGGCCATAACGTTGGCGATCAGTTGCTCAAACTGGTGGCCGAACGCCTCAGCGGCCTGTTTGGGCCGGGGGTTACCCTGGCGCGCCTGGGGGGCGACGAATTTGCCGTGCTGGCAGAAAGCTGCCCGCAGGTGGTGCAAGCGGCGGCCTTGGCGCAGCGCATGCTCAACGCCATGAAGGATCCGTTCATTTTTGACGGCAACCAGCTGTTTATCAGCGCCAGTATCGGTATCAGCCTGTTCCCCAGTGACGCCCTGAGCGCCGAGCAACTGCTGCGTAACGCCGATTCCGCGTTGTTCAAGGCCAAGAGCGCCGGGCGCGAAGGCTACGCGTTGTATACCGAAGAGCTGACCGCCCACGCCCAGCATCGGGTGGAAATCGCTGGCGAGCTGCGTCGCGCCCTCGACCAACATGAGCTGCGCGTCTATTACCAGCCGGTGCACGACCTGCATGACAGCCGTTTGGTCGGCGTTGAAGCACTGGTGCGCTGGCAGCACCCGGAGCGCGGCCTGGTACCCCCGGGCGAGTTCATCCCCATCGCCGAACGCACCGGGCTGATTGCCGAGATCGATGCGTGGGTGATGGACCAGGCCTGCCGCCAAATGTGCCAGTGGCTGGCCGACGGCGCGCCGCTGAGCTTTATCGCAATCAATGTCTCCAGCCGCCTGTTTGCCCGGCGCGAGCTGTATGAGCAAGTGGCCCAAGTGCTGCACACCACTGGGCTGGATCCGGCCTTCTTGGAGCTGGAGGTCACCGAGAGCGCAGTGATGGACGACCCGGAAGTCGCGTTGGAGCAACTGCACCGCCTGCGCGAACTGGGCCTGCGCCTGGCGATCGACGACTTTGGCACCGGCTATTCCTCGTTGTTGCGCCTCAAACGCCTGCCGGTGCAGAAGCTCAAGATCGACCAGGGCTTTGTGGCGGGCTTGCCGTGGGACGAAGACGACGCCGCGATTGTGCGCGTGGTGATCGCCCTGGCCAAAAGCATGGGCATGCAGGTGCACGCCGAAGGGATCGAGCAGGTGGAACAGGCGCGGTTCCTGCTGGATCAGGAATGCGACATGGGCCAGGGGTACTGGTTTGGACGGCCGATGCCGGCTGATGAAATCGACTGGACCCGAGCCCCTCTGATTCGTCAGGACTGACTCGGCCAATGTGGGAGCCGGGCTTGCCCGCGAAGGCGGCGTGTCAGTCACTGTATCTGTAACTGCACCACCGCTTTCGCAGGCAAGCCAGCTCCCACAGGGGTTCTGCGGCGCCTGTGTGTGAGCGTTTTTTCTGCCGAAACCCTTGCAACCCCATGCCCTATTAGAAAATTCTTTCTGGTTATATAAACATTCTTAAATAGTATTTTTAAGAATATCCGCGCTTATCTACTATCGCCCTCACGCCGCAAGCAGTGCCGCCACTGCCAGGCACTACTCATTTTCAGGAGCGAGACCATGAGCGCATCTCTACGTAGCGTTGACGGCCAGGACGAAGCAGCCATTTTGCGTGAAATCCAGAGCGCCCTGCGCGATCTGCGGTTTGGCGCGGTGGAAATCACCGTACACAACGCCCAAGTGGTACAGATCGAACGCAAGGAAAAATTCCGTCTGCAGAACCCCGGTAACAAACCGAGCTGAGCAAGAACGGCGATAGACCCGCAATTACAAGAAAAGCCAACACTCAAGAATTTCAGGAGCTTCTATGTCGTCGATTCGCCGTTATGCCTTGGCCGCATTGGCCAGTGCCGTGTTTGCCGGTTCCGCCGTTGCCAAGGACTACGAGTTGCTCAACGTCTCGTACGACCCCACCCGTGAGCTGTACCAGGATTACAACGCTGAGTTCACCAGCTTCTGGAAACAGTCCCACCCCGGCGACAACGTGAAGATCCAGCAGTCCCACGGTGGCTCGGGCAAGCAAGCACGCGCAGTGATTGACGGCCTGCGCGCCGACGTAGTGACCCTGGCCCTGGCCGGTGACATTGATGAAGTCGCCAAGCTGGGCAAGACCCTGCCGGAGAACTGGCAGACCCGCCTGCCGGACGCCAGCACCCCATACACCTCCACCATCGTGTTCCTGGTGCGCAAGGGCAACCCCAAAGGCATCAAGGACTGGGGCGACCTGATCAAGAAAGACGTGTCGGTGATCACGCCCAACCCGAAAACCTCCGGCGGTGCACGCTGGAACTTCCTCGCCGCCTGGGCCTACGGCCTCAAGGCCGGCGGCAGCGAAGCCAAGGCCCAGGAATACGTCAAAGAGCTGTTCAAGCACGTGCCGATACTGGACACCGGCGCGCGCGGTTCTACCATTACCTTCGTCAACAACGGCCAGGGTGACGTGCTGCTGGCATGGGAAAACGAGGCGTTCCTGGCCTTGAAGGAAGACGGCGGCGCCGACAAGTTCGACATCGTCGTGCCTTCCCTGTCGATCCTGGCGGAACCGCCTGTGGCCGTTGTGGACAAGAACGCCGAGAAAAAGGGCAACACCGAGATCGCCACCGCGTACCTCAACCACCTGTACAGCCCGGCGGGCCAGGAGATTGCGGCGAAGAACTTCTACCGTCCACGGGATGAAAAAGTCGCCGCCAAATACGCCCAGCAGTTCCCGAAACTGGACCTGGTGACTATCGACAAAGACTTCGGCGGCTGGAAAACTGCCCAACCGAAATTCTTCAATGACGGTGGCGTGTTCGACCAGATCTACACGGCGCAATAATCAACACCGACTATTGCGCGGGGCTTGTTGTGGCGAGGGAGCTTGCTCCCGCTGGAGTGCGAAGCACTCCCAAAACCGGTACTCACGGTACATCGTGGTTGCCTGGTTCTGGGGCCGCTTCGCAGCCCAGCGGGAGCAAGCTCCCTCGCCACAGTGGGCCGCACGCATATCCGTTCCGCTAACCAAGGACTCTTATGTCGCGTCGTATCTCCCCCGTCATACCCGGCTTCGGGCTGACGCTGGGCTACACCGTCGTGTACCTCAGCCTGATCGTACTCATCCCGCTGGCGGCGATGTTTGTACACGCCGCTCAACTCACCTGGGATCAGTTCTGGAACATCATTTCCGCACCTCGTGTACTGGCGGCCTTGAAGCTGAGCTTCAGCACCGCGCTGTACGCCGCACTCATCAACGGTGTGATTGGCACTTTGCTGGCCTGGGTGCTGGTGCGCTACACCTTCCCCGGGCGCAAAGTCATCGACGCGATGATCGACCTGCCGTTCGCCCTGCCCACCGCCGTCGCCGGTATCGCGCTGACGGCGCTGTACGCGCCCAACGGCCTGGTCGGCCAGTTTGCCACCGACCTGGGCTTCAAGATCGCCTACACCCCCCTGGGTATCACCCTGGCGCTGACCTTCGTCACGTTGCCCTTCGTGGTGCGCACGGTGCAGCCGGTACTGGCCGATATCCCCCGGGAAATCGAAGAGGCCGCTGCCTGCCTCGGCGCCAAGCCGTTGCAAGTGTTCCGCTACATCCTAGTGCCGGCATTGCTGCCCGCCTGGCTGACCGGCTTCGCCCTGGCCTTTGCCCGAGGCGTGGGTGAGTACGGTTCGGTGATCTTCATCGCCGGCAATATGCCGATGAAAACCGAAATCCTGCCATTGCTGATCATGGTCAAGCTCGACCAATACGACTACCGCGGCGCCACCTCCATTGGTGTGCTGATGCTGGTGGTGTCCTTCGTCTTGCTGCTGCTGATCAACCTGTTGCAGCGGCGCATCGAACGTCCATAAGGAGGCGCGGAACATGTCCCAATCGTCTATTTCTGCCGCGTCCTCGGCCAACGCCGCCCGCCGTGGCAGCGCGACCTCGCGACGTATCCTGATCGGCCTTGGCTGGCTGGTATTCGCGCTGTTCCTGCTGCTGCCGTTGCTGGTGGTGGTGTCCCAGGGCTTGAAAAACGGCCTCGGCACGTTCTTCAGCGCAATCCTTGAACCCGACGCGCTGTCGGCGCTGAAACTCACGGTGATCGCCGTGGTGATTTCGGTGCCGCTCAACCTGGTGTTCGGCGTCAGCGCCGCCTGGTGCGTGAGCAAGTACTCGTTCCGTGGCAAGAGCATCCTGGTCACGCTGATCGACCTGCCGTTCTCGGTGTCGCCGGTGATCGCAGGCCTGGTGTACGTGTTGATGTTCGGCGCCCAGGGCTTCTTCGGGCCGTGGCTGCAAGACCACGACATCCAGATCGTGTTCGCCCTGCCGGGCATCGTGCTGGCGACCATCTTCGTCACCGTGCCGTTCGTGGCCCGTGAGCTGATCCCGCTGATGCAGGAGCAGGGCACCCAGGAAGAAGAAGCCGCACGCCTGCTGGGCGCCAATGGCTGGCAGATGTTCTGGCATGTCACCGTGCCGAACATCAAGTGGGGTCTGATCTACGGCGTGGTGCTGTGTACGGCGCGAGCCATGGGTGAGTTCGGCGCAGTGTCGGTGGTGTCCGGCCACATTCGCGGCGTCACCAACACGCTGCCGCTGCATGTCGAGATTCTCTACAACGAATACAACCACGTTGCCGCGTTTGCGGTGGCCAGCCTGTTGCTGATCCTGGCGCTCTTCATCCTGCTGCTCAAGCAGTGGAGCGAGAACCGAATCAACCGCCTGCGCAACAGCGCGGGTGAGGAATAAGTCATGTCGATCGAAGTCCGTAATGTCAGCAAGAACTTCAATGCCTTCAAGGCCCTGGACAGCATCAACCTGGATATCCAGAGTGGCGAGCTGGTGGCGTTGCTGGGCCCGTCCGGCTGCGGCAAGACCACGCTGCTGCGCATCATTGCCGGCCTGGAAACCCCGGATACCGGCAGTATTGTGTTCCACGGCGAAGACGTCTCCGGCCACGATGTGCGTGATCGCAACGTGGGCTTTGTGTTCCAGCACTACGCGCTGTTCCGCCACATGACCGTGTTCGACAACGTCGCTTTCGGCCTGCGCATGAAGCCGAAAAACCAACGCCCCACCGAAAGCCAGATCGCCAGCAAGGTTCACGAGCTGCTGAACATGGTGCAGCTTGATTGGTTGTCGGACCGTTACCCGGAACAACTCTCCGGTGGCCAGCGCCAGCGTATCGCCCTGGCCCGCGCCCTGGCGGTGGAGCCCAAGGTGTTGCTGCTCGACGAACCCTTCGGCGCCCTCGACGCCAAGGTGCGTAAAGAACTGCGCCGCTGGCTGGCGCGCCTGCACGAAGACATCAACCTGACCTCGGTCTTCGTGACCCACGACCAGGAGGAGGCCATGGAAGTCGCCGACCGTATCGTGGTGATGAACAAGGGCGTGATCGAGCAGATCGGTTCACCGGGCGACGTCTACGAAAACCCGGCCAGCGATTTTGTGTACCACTTCCTGGGTGACTCCAACCGCTTGCATTTGGGCGAAGACAAGCACCTGCTGTTCCGCCCCCACGAAGTGTCGCTGTCACGCCATGAACTGGAAGATCACCATGCGGCGCAAGTGCGGGATATTCGGCCGTTGGGCGCGACCACTCGCGTGACCTTGAAGGTTGAAGGCCAGAGTGAATTGATCGAGGCCGAAGTGGTGAAAGACCATGACAGCCTCACCGGCCTGGCGCGGGGCGAGACCCTGTTCTTCAAACCCAAAACCTGAGCGTCACCAGAGGCGTTCCCACGCACTGCGTGGGAACGCCTCTGGTGACGCTCTGCGTCACGCTTTTGGACGCGGAGCGTCCTGGCCTGCATTCCCACGCAGAGCATGGGACCGATCAAGACCGCGCCGCGCCACCGGCCCAGAGCGCTCTTCAATCTGGCGCTTGAGGTCCTGCCGCAAC
>NZ_JAEKCY010000036.1:0-27235 GCF_016405475.1 Pseudomonas sp. MF6767
TTCTTTTCGGTCACTTGTTTGACCGCCTGGATTTTGAATTCTTCGGGATATCGCTGGTTGCTCATGGCACCTCCTAATGGGCCTCATTTTAAGGCTTGGAGGTGTCTACGAAACTAGGGGCGATTCAATATTTCGGAAAAGTTTGCTTTCCGTCTCGTGAGTAAAATGATCCATATTTTCATTAGGTACGGCGTCAAGCTCCACCAAAATACGAAGTCGTTCGCCCTCTGTAAGATCGCGGAAGAAACGCAAATGGAGATTCTGATACTCCGTCTCATCAACGCGCGAGTTGCCGGCCATCTCTTCCTCCGGCGGTAAGATAATCTCGACCGGCGCCGGCTCCATATCCTGGCCTGTTTTGACCCTGGTGCCGATGGAAGGCCTTGTTGCCTTAAGAAAATTGGGTGAACCTAAAACGGTTCGTTGCCCATGCCCACCAAGACGCATATCGTCCGACTCGAACCGCTTCATGTCGTCGTTCCATGCTCGGGCGTACAGTGTTACGGCAAGAGCATCGTCGTTCTCATCCCAGTCAAACTGGATAATGTTGTAAGCATAAGTGTAGGTGTCATCGAAGCTATCAGGTGTCGTAGCTCCAGCGGCAAGCATCATGAGGTCGCGCCCAGGTTCTACGTTTTGGACATCTACTGCTGCCAGGTGCTCATGGCCGGAAATGAAAACTCGAGCTCGGCTTCTTAAGAACCTCTTGGTCTCAGCCGAGTCGGCGTACCAATCAAGTGGATGATGAGTTAGCACCACCAGCTCTTCGCCGATCGCCTCATTCATAACCCGCTGGCGGGCTCCCAGAAGCAAATTTCCCTTTTCGTCTTTACGCCTCGAACAAATCAAAGCGGAGTTTAGTCGGACAAAGCGAATCGCTCGTCCATTGGCGAGCTCCACCCTACGCTCTGCACTGCTATTGCCGCTGCAGTCGAGCGGACACTGGTAAGCGTCGGCGAAGCGTCGGTACTCTTCAAAGCGACGATAAAGGACCTCTCTTGCCACCGCCTCTTCAAGAAAGTCATCCAGCTTCGCTTCACCTTCGTTACCGATCGCCGCGAGCATCATTTCAGTCAATCCTTTGATCTGATCTCGATCGACATCGTGATTTCCTGGGACCATTTGAATATCAGCTGCCGTACAACCAACGCGGGAGGCAAGTTCATCAAGCCACAATCCAGCTGCGTCATACTCATGACGTTTGCCCGCATATGCGATGTCTCCCGTCACTAAGATGCCCGAAGCTGTTCTGGTAGGTAGTGTAGCCACGTGTGCGGCCGCATCTTCGATTAACTGCCTGCGAGCGTCCTCGTTGACTATCCGAATGCTGCTAGCTTTTTCTTGTCCGAAGTGAATATCGGAGAGGTGGATAAATACGGCCGCCAAACTGAACTCCTTGTTTGCCTCACGCAACTGATGTGAAAGGGGCTGGAAGACTGTCCTTGCGCGCGATCTCAACCCTAGGCGGTACTTGGTTGTACCCAACAGAGCTGTAAAACGGGTCAGTCGACGCCGAAAAGGTCACCTAGGGAGTAACGGAAAATGAATCGAAGCTAGCAAAATGCTATACCCACGTCCACCCGTGGTTGCTGCTGATGGTTGCGGCTCGCTGAGCGGGATCATGCTTGATCAGCCCTCTCCACGTCACGCCGCTGAAACTGCGTGATACCTAATACCTCTGCCGGCCTGAGAGATTGTCTGAATGGCCTCCGCAGCAACCGAGACTATCACCCGCCAATACCCATCCCCCGGTGCTCGCCTCTCGGACCTCCGATATGGGCAATGCAGTAGACGAACGCACTTGCCACTTCAGAGCATCGCCTTGGCACGGAGAGCCTCCGGACATGAGATCAGAACACAATTGCGCCTTCGGAATGGCAACGCTATCCAGATCCAAAATATCCGTGGGAGTATTTTTTAGACATGAAAAAGCCCAACCGGTGAAGATTGGGCTAAGTCATAGAATATGGCCGGGACGGAGTGATTCGAACACTCGACCCCCTAGCACCCGATACTATTAATCAGCCGACTCCCGCTGTGCACTCAGACACCCCATTGAAATTCGCCCGGTATGCGGCATGTATGCTTCGGGCGTAGGCGGAGAAACGCCGCCCTCTAGCGCATCTAATAAATCCGCCCAATATTGCATCATCCTACGTCTCGGCTCGACGTATTCTGCATGATTGTATGCAGCCCGAATTTGGTTGGTATCAGCGTGTGAAAGCTGCGCCTCAATCCACTCTTCTACAAAGCCAACCTCATTAAGCGCCGTGGAGATGGTAGCCCTGATGCCATGACCGGTGAGCCTTCCTTTGTAACCCATACGGCTAATCGTGGTGTTAAGGGTATTTTCACTGATCATTTCCTGCGATTCGTATCGGTGAACCAGCAGGTACCGCGCACCGCGCGCCCTTAGCTGCATTAGCCGCTGCACAATTGCAATTGCTTGGGTAGACAGTGGAATTACATAAGGTGGGATCTCATTCCCCTGGGTTCGAACACGACTCCGGAGTTGCTTGACACCCTCCGGCGGCACCAGCCAGATCCCCTTGTCGAGGTCGAATTGGTCTGGCGTCGCCGCACGTAGCTCTCCTGTACGCACCCCTGTCAACAGCAATAGACGGATACCAAGTCGTGTCGCTTCTGCACACCCATAGTTGGTTACGGTCCTTAGCAGTCCTGGAAGTTCATTTACCTGGAGGAAAGGATTATGGCGAACTGGCCGCGGCGTCTCGGCAACGATATCAAGATCTGCTGCTGGGTTCACATCAAGGAGCCCTTCCGCCATGGCAAAACGGAAGATCTGGTTGAGCCAGGTGCGCACCTTTCGAGCAGAGACCAGCGCCCCTCTGCGCTCAATTCGCCTAATGAGCTCCAGCACGTCACCACGAGAAATATCTGAGATCGGAAGATCGCCCAAACACGGCAGCATGTCCTTCTTCAGGTATTTGCTCGCTTGCCCTGCACTGCCCCTCTTACTTTTCGTCAGCTTTTTACTTCGGAACTCATGCCAGCGACCAGCAACCGCTTCAAACGTGTTGTTGGCGGCGTGAGAGGCTTTTTGGCGCTCGGCGCGACGATGTGAGCGGGGATCGATATTGTTGGCCACCAGCGCGCGTGCAGCCTCTCTCCGCTGGCGAGCCTCCTTGAGACTGACGTCGGGATAGATGCCAAGGGAAATACGCAATTGCTTGTCATGCCAATAGAAGCGGAAATGCCAGCGCTTCGAACCCGTCGTGGGCACTTGCAGAGATAAGCCATCCCCATCAGTTAACGTGTAAGGCTTGCTGGCGGGCTTGGCTTGCTTGATCGCTGTATCTGTCAGAGCCATCAGACACCTCCTTTTGCATCAAGGAGGGGAATACAACCCAGCGGTAGACGGACCAATAAGAAAATTGATGCGCAAGGAATCGTAAAAGGCTGTGCCAGCGGTGTACTTAAATGTGTACTTAAAAACCGTGGCTGGAGATGGATTCCAATGGAATTCAGAAAACGAAAAAATCGGCTCAAGGCCGCTATTTCCGTAGCTTCCAGGCGTTCAGTGGGCCTTAGTGGAAGCAAATATGGCGCAGCGGACGGGACTCGAACCCGCGACCCCCGGCGTGACAGGCCGGTATTCTAACCGACTGAACTACCGCTGCGTATCGCTTGGCTGATTGAGCATGAACCCTCAACCACCTTTAAACATCTGATCGATCAGCCTTGGCTGTTCAATCTCAAGCCCGACAGATCGAACCTGGAAAATATGGCGCAGCGGACGGGACTCGAACCCGCGACCCCCGGCGTGACAGGCCGGTATTCTAACCGACTGAACTACCGCTGCGCGTCGGTGCAACCTTTAACGTTGCGTCTTGCCCTAGGGCAAAACTCTCAAGAAGTGGTGGGTGATGACGGGATCGAACCGCCGACCCTCTGCTTGTAAGGCAGATGCTCTCCCAGCTGAGCTAATCACCCTTTGCTTCGTTGAGGCCGCGAAATTTACGCAGGTAGCGGACCTAAGTCAATAGCCTGCTTGAAGTTTTTCTGAAAAAGACAAAATGACTTCAAGACGGCTACCCGCCCTACTCGCTGTAAATCATCTTCTTGCTCATGCCGCCGTCCACCACGAACTCTTGCCCGGTGACGAACCCGGCCTGGCGTGACAGCAACCAGGCCACCATCGCCGCCACGTCCTCCACCGTCCCCACCCTGCCCGCCGGATGCTGGGCATGATCGGCGTCGGTGAGCGGCTCTGCACGCCGCGCAGCCGGGTCACGTGCGTCGATCCAGCCAGGGCTGACCGCATTGACCCGCACTTCCGGCCCCAGGCTCATGGCCAGGGCGTGGGTCAGGGCCAACAGCCCACCTTTGCTGGCCGCATAGGCTTCGGTGTCAGGCTCGGATTGACGCGCCCGGGTCGAGGCCAGGTTGACGATGGCACCGCCATGGGCACGCAGGTAAGGCGCGCAGTGCTTGGCCAGCAGCATCGGCCCACTGAGGTTGACCGCCAGCACCCGATTCCAGTACGCCAGGTCGAGGCTTTCCAGGGTGATATTGCGCGGGTCGGCCACCGCCGCGTTGCACACCAACGCATCCAGGCGCCCGAACTGCCCCAGCACCTCGGCGACACCCTGGGCCACTTGCTTCTCGTCGGCCACGTCCATGGTGATAAACCAGGCGTTGTCGCCCAGCACCTTGGACACCTTGGCACCGCGCTCGCGGTCCAGGTCGGTCAACACCACCTGCCAGCCTTCGCTGATCAGCCACGCGGCAATCCCGAGGCCAATGCCCCGCGCCGCGCCCGTCACCAACGCCACGCGCCCGTTACTGGCCGCTGCGGCCTCCATGGACCACTCGATCACAAGGCCGCCAGCCCGCGGGCCAGGTCTGCCTGCAAGTCAGCGACATCTTCCAGGCCCACCGCAATGCGGATCAGGCTGTCACGGATGCCGGCCGCTTCACGCTCCTGCGGCGCCAGGCGCCCGTGGGAGGTGGTGCTCGGGTGGGTGATGGTGGTCTTGCTGTCACCCAGGTTGGCGGTAATGGAGATCAAGCGCGTCGCGTCGATGAAGCGCCAGGCGCCGTCTTTGCCGCCCTTCACTTCAAAACTCACCACTGCACCGAAACCGCGCTGCTGGCGCTGGGCCAAGGCGTGTTGCGGGTGACTCTTGAGGCCGGCGTAATGCACCTTCTCGATACCGTCCTGCTGCTCCAGCCACTCGGCCAGGGCCTGGGCGTTGGCGCAATGGGCTTTCATGCGCAGGCTGAGGGTTTCCAGGCCTTTGAGGAAGATCCAGGCGTTGAACGGGCTGAGGGTCGGGCCGGCGGTGCGCAGGAAGCCCACCACTTCCTTCATCTGCTCGCTGCGACCGGCCACCACGCCGCCCATGCAACGGCCCTGGCCGTCGATGAACTTGGTTGCCGAGTGAACCACAATGTCCGCACCCAGCTTCAGCGGTTGCTGCAAGGCCGGGGTGCAGAAGCAGTTGTCCACCACCAGCATGGCGCCCTTGGCATGCGCGACTTCGGACAGCGCGGCGATGTCCACCAGCTCAGCGAGCGGGTTGGACGGCGATTCGACGAACAACAGCTTGGTATTGGCCTTGATGGCCGCCTCCCAACCGGACAGGTCCGCCAGGGGCACGTAATCGACTTCAATACCGAAACGCTTGAAGTACTTCTCGAACAAGCTGATGGTCGAGCCGAACACGCTGCGCGATACCAGCACATGGTCGCCGGCGCTGCACAGGCTCATCACCACGGCCAGGATGGCCGCCATGCCGGTGGCAGTCGCCACGGCCTGCTCGGCACCTTCCAGGGCCGCAATGCGCTCTTCGAACGCACGCACGGTCGGGTTGGTGTAGCGCGAATACACGTTGCCCGGCACTTCGCCAGCAAACCGCGCAGCGGCGTCGGCGGCAGTACGAAACACGTAGCTGGAGGTGAAGAACATCGGGTCGCCGTGCTCACCTTCCGGGGTACGGTGCTGGCCGGCGCGCACAGCCAGGGTATCGAAAGCTACGCCATCGAGGTCGCTGTCCAACCGACCGGCATCCCATTCCTGACTCATGCTGCGACTCCTTATTCAATTCTTTGTTTAAGATACAAAACCGGCCCCTCAGGGCCGGTGTTTACTCAGTTGTTATACAGGTCGATGATCGCGCTGACCGCCTGTGTCTTGATCTTCGACGAGTCGTTGCGCGCCTGCTCGATCTTGTTCAGGTAGGCCTCGTCGACATCGCCGGTCACGTACTTGCCGTCGAACACGGCGCAGTCGAACTGCTCGATCTTGATCTTGCCACCGCCAACCGCTTCGATCAGGTCCGGCAGGTCCTGGTAGATCAGCCAGTCGGCGCCGATCAGGTCGGCCACGTCCTGGGTCGAACGATTATGCGCGATCAGCTCATGGGCGCTCGGCATGTCGATACCGTACACGTTCGGGTAACGCACCGCAGGCGCAGCGGAACAGAAGTACACGTTCTTCGCCCCGGCTTCGCGGGCCATCTGGATGATCTGCTTGCAGGTGGTGCCCCGCACGATGGAGTCATCTACCAGCATTACGTTCTTGCCGCGGAACTCAAGCTCGATGGCGTTGAGCTTCTGGCGTACCGATTTCTTGCGCGCAGCCTGGCCGGGCATGATGAAGGTACGGCCGATGTAGCGGTTCTTCACGAAGCCTTCGCGGAACTTGACGCCCAGGTGGTTGGCCAGTTCCAGAGCAGCGGTACGGCTGGTATCCGGGATCGGGATGACCACATCGATATCGTGCTCGGGACGCTCGCGCAGGATCTTCTCGGCCAGCTTCTCGCCCATGCGCAGGCGCGCCTTGTAGACCGAGACGCCGTCGATGATCGAATCCGGACGCGCCAGGTAGACGTGCTCGAAGATGCACGGGGTGAGTTTCGGCGCTACGGCGCACTGACGGGTGTGCAGCTTGCCGTCTTCAGTGATGTAGACAGCCTCGCCCGGCGCCAGGTCGCGGATCAGGGTGAAGCCCAGCACGTCCAGGGACACGCTTTCGGAAGCGATCATGTACTCGACGCCTTCGTCGGTGTGACGCTGGCCGAACACGATCGGGCGAATGCCATGGGGGTCGCGGAAACCAACGATGCCGTAACCGGTGATCATCGCCACCACCGCATAACCACCGACGCAACGGTTGTGCACGTCGATCACGGCGGCGAACACGTCTTCTTCGGTCGGCTGCAGCTTGCCACGCTGGGCCAGCTCGTGGGCGAACACGTTGAGCAGCACTTCCGAATCGGAGCTGGTGTTGACGTGGCGCAGGTCAGATTCGTAGATCTCCTTGGCCAGTTGTTCAACGTTGGTCAGGTTACCGTTGTGCGCCAAGGTGATGCCATAAGGCGAGTTGACGTAGAACGGTTGAGCTTCGGCCGAGGTCGAGCTACCGGCAGTCGGGTAGCGCACATGGCCAATGCCCATGTGCCCGACGAGGCGCTGCATGTGACGCTGATGGAACACGTCACGCACCAGGCCATTGTCCTTGCGCAGGAATAACCGGCCGTCGTGGCTGGTCACAATACCGGCAGCGTCCTGGCCGCGGTGCTGGAGGACGGTTAGCGCGTCATACAGCGCCTGATTGACGTTCGACTTACCGACGATACCGACGATGCCACACATGCGACGCAACCCCTACTTAATGAATCTTGACTGAACACAGCTTACTGAGGCGTTTTGGCCGGTAAGAGGTGCTCCTTGAACGGAAGATCAGCGGGTACGCTGATTCCGCTGGCCAGCCACTGACTGCTCCACCCCAGGATGAGGTTCTTGGACCAGTCTGCAACCAATAGAAATTTTGGCACGAGTACCGACTCCTGCCACCACGAATCCTGCTGTACCGGCCCCAGGCTCAACAGCCCGACCGCCACGACCACCAGCAACGCGCCACGCGCAGCCCCGAAGGCCATGCCGAGAAATCGATCGGTCCCGGAGAGGCCGGTGACACGTATCAACTCGCCAATAAGATAATTGACCATTGCCCCCACCAACAGCGTGGCGATGAACATGATGGCGCAGCCCGCGATGACGCGAGCCGAAGGTGTCTCTATGTACCCGGCCAGGTAGACCGACAGTGAACCACCGAACATCCAGGCTACGACTCCTGCGATGATCCAAGTCAGCAACGACAGTGCTTCTTTTACGAAGCCGCGGCTCAGACTGATCAAAGCGGAGATGGCGACGATTGCAACGATCGCCCAATCAACCCAGGTAAATGGCACAGTGCAGCCTACGTACGGATAAGGCGGCGCATTTTAGCAGAGCGCCGGGCTATCGGTAAGCGGTGATTGCGGGTGCTTTGCAAATCAATAGATTGTGACGGGCCAATCGCATTTCAACCCCAGCACAAACCAATGTGGGAGCTGGCTTGCCTGCGATGAGGGCGGCACGCTCGACATCGTTGTCGATTGAACCACCGCCATCGCAGGCAAGCCAGCTCCCACATTTAGAGCCTATTGCCCGTTCAGCCGCGCTCGGGCTGGAAACGCACCACAAACCCGTTGAGGTTCTGCTGACGACCCAGCAAATCGCGCAGGCGATCTGCCTCCGCACGCTCGATCAGCGGCCCGACAAACACACGATTCTTGCCGTCAGCGCTGCGGATATAAGCGTTATACCCCTGGGCACGCAGCTTTTTCTGCAAGGCGTCGGCACTTTCGCGATTGGCCAGGCTGGCCAGCTGGATCGACCAACTGACCGGCAGGCCATTAGGGTCGATGCGACTCTGCCCCACATCCGGCTTGCCAGGCGCTGCAGGCTGCGGCGCTACCGGCTTGGGCGCTGGCGCCGGTGCAGCCGGTTTGGCGGCGACAGCCGGGGCTGGCGTTGGCTTGACCACCGGCACACTTGGCTGCACCGGCATCGAAGGGGCCTGTGAAGGCGCCTGCTGTGTGACGACCTCCTCCTCGACGGGCACAGGCTCTTGCGGCAACACCTGAGGCTCAGGCACGACCACCGGTTCGACCTGAACCTGCGGCACCACCGGCGCCTGGGGCGCAGCGGGAGCTTCAACCACCACCTGGCGCTGTTCGTCCTGGCGGGAAAACAGCATCGGCAAAAAGATTACCGCCAACGCCACCAGCACCAGGGCCCCGACCATTCGCTGCTTGTATGCGCTATCCAGTAATGCCATGTGCAGCTTCCTCCGTGGAGCGCCGGGCCAGCCATTCAAGCGCCTCGGCAACACAATAAAATGATCCGAACAACAGGATTTCGTCCTCGGCCGTCGCTACCGCACACTGCGCCTCCAGGGCTGCAGTGACGCTTGCATACGACGTCACCGGCGCGCCAAGGTTCTGCAAGGCAGTTTCCAACTCAACCGCAGGACGGCTGCGTGGCGTGTCCAGCGGCGCAACGGCCCAAGACTGGACGCTGCCCAGCAGTGGCGCAACCACGCCGTCCAGGTCCTTGTCGACCAACAACCCGAACACCGCCAGGCGACGCCCCACCGGCGGCGTACGCGCCAGACGCTCAGCCAGGTACTGCGCAGCATGGGGGTTATGGCCTACATCCAACATCAGGCTCAGGCGCTTGCCTTGCCAGTCGAAGGTTCGGCGATCGAGGCGCCCCACCACTTTCGTTGCCAGCAAGGTCGCCGCGATCTGCGCGGCGTCCCACGGCAGGTCCAGCAGCAAATAGGCTTGCAGCGCGAGCGCGGCGTTTTCCATCGGCAGGTTCAGCAACGGCAAATCAAGCAGCTCTACCCGTTGGCCACGTGCATCCTGCCCACGCCATTGCCAATGGGTGTCGCCGATGTCCAGGGTGAACTCGCGACCCCGCAGGTAGAACAGGCAATCCAGTTCGCGCGCCCTGTCGAGCAAGGGTTGCGGCGGGTCCAGGTCACCACACAGCGCCGGACGGCCCTGGCGGAAGATCCCGGCCTTTTCAAAAGACACCGATTCGCGGGTATTGCCCAGGTAATCGGCATGATCGACACCAATGCTGGTTACCAGGGCCAGGTCGGCATCCACCACGTTGACAGTATCCAGGCGCCCGCCGAGGCCGACTTCCAGCACGACCACATCCAGTTGCGCACGCTCGAACAGCCAGAACGCCGCCAGGGTGCCCATCTCGAAATAGGTCAGGGAAATGTCGCCACGCCCGGCTTCCAGGGCTGCGAAGGCTTCGCACAGCTGGGCATCAGTGGCTTCGACGCCATTGAGCTGCACCCGCTCGTTGTAGCGCAGCAGGTGCGGCGAACTGTACACGCCGACTTTGAGGCCCTGGGCCTGCAACAGCGCGGCGACAAAGGCACAGGTGGAGCCTTTGCCGTTGGTGCCGGTCACCGTGATCACACGCGGTGCCGGCTGGCCCAACCCGAGGCGGGCCGCTACCTGTTGCGAGCGCTCCAGGCCCATGTCGATGGCGGACGGATGCAACTGCTCAAGGTAGGCGAGCCATTCGCCCAGGGTACGTTGGGTCATAGGTTTGCTGGCACCGGCGGCACGACGATCGGCTCGACCTTAGGCGCGATGTACACAGGCGTCGGCAAGCCCATCATTTGCGCGAGCAGGCTGCCCAGGCGAGGGCGCAGTTCGCCACGCGAAATGATCAGGTCGATCGCACCGTGCTCCAGCAGGAACTCGCTGCGCTGGAAGCCTTCCGGCAGTTTTTCCCGCACGGTCTGCTCGATCACGCGCGGGCCGGCAAAACCGATCAGGGCTTTAGGCTCGCCAACGATCACATCGCCCAACATCGCCAGGCTGGCGGAGACGCCGCCGTAGACCGGGTCGGTCAGTACGGAGATGAACGGAATGCCTTCTTCACGCAGACGCGCCAGTACCGCCGAGGTCTTGGCCATTTGCATCAGGGAAATCAGGGCTTCCTGCATGCGCGCACCACCGGAGGCGGCGAAGCAGATCATCGGGCAACGGTTTTCCAGGGCATAGTTGGCAGCGCGAACAAAGCGCTCACCGACGATGGCACCCATGGAGCCGCCCATGAAGGAGAATTCGAAGGCCGAGACTACTACCGGCATGCCCAGCAGCTTGCCGCTGACCGAAATCAGCGCGTCTTTTTCGCCAGTCTGCTTCTGTGCGCCGACCAGGCGGTCCTTGTACTTCTTGCTGTCGCGGAACTTGAGACGGTCAACCGGCTCCAGGTCGGCACCCAGTTCATTACGGCCATCGGCATCCAGGAAGATGTCGATACGGGCGCGTGCGCCAATACGCATGTGGTGGTTGCACTTGGGGCAAACGTCCAGGGTCTTTTCCAGCTCCGGGCGATACAGCACCGCGTCGCAGGATGGGCATTTGTGCCACAGACCTTCAGGAACCGAGCTTTTCTTTACCTCGGAACGCATGATCGAAGGGATCAGTTTGTCTACTAACCAGTTGCTCATGCTTTCTTTTCTCCAGTACCGGTGGCTCGAACACAGCCCCGCGTATGCCCTTGAGCTAAATTCATATGTGGCGATGACACAGACGGGACGGGGTCAGACGTTGGACCTGCCATTTCCCGCCCGTATCCTCAGCCTTCCAGACAACCTGCCAGCGCAGGGTTGCCACTTCGTTTCCGGGCCACCCACAGGCGGCGCCGGGCTGTTTTACACAGTGGTAGTTATGGACGGCGGCAGACTGCCAGCCGTCACATCCCACCCCTGCTGTTGCGCACGGCCTGCATGAACGCGCGAATCTTGCTCGGGTCCTTGATCCCCTTGCCCTGCTCCACCCCACCGCTGACGTCCACGGCATACGGCCGGACCTGTTCGATGGCCGCCTGGACATTCGCTGGAGTGAGCCCACCCGCGAGAATGACCGGCTTGCTCAACCCCTCGGGAATCAGCGTCCAGTCGAACGCCTCGCCCGTGCCACCGGGTACGCCTTCGACGTAAGTGTCCAACAGAATCCCGCGAGCGCCGGTATAAGCGGCGCAGGCTGCGGCGATATCGTCCCCAGCCTTGACTCGCAACGCCTTGATGTACGGGCGCTGATAGCTTTCGCATTCCTCTGGCGATTCGTCGCCATGGAACTGCAACATATCCAGCGGCACCGCATCCAGGGTTTCGTTGAGCTCGCAGCGGCTGGCGTTGACGAACAACCCCACGGTGGTCACGAAGGGCGGCAATGCAGCGATGATCGCCCGCGCCTGCAGCACATTCACCGCCCGTGGGCTCTTGGCATAAAACACCAGGCCAATGGCATCCGCCCCCGCTTCGACTGCCGCCAGCGCGTCTTCTATGCGGGTAATCCCGCAAATCTTGCTGCGAACGGCTGACATGTCGTAGGAACCTCAGGGTTGGACCGAGAAAGTCCCGGATGGTAACAAAAGCTTTTCCGGGCGTCAGCCGCCAAGTTCGCTGAAACCGGTGAGGAAGTGCGGCCCGATAAAGCGTTCCGGCAATTCGAACTCGTCGCGGTACTCCACATCCACCAGGTAAAGGCCGAACGGATGCGCCGTGACCCCGCCCGTGCGGCGAATGCGGCTATCCAGCACTTCCTTGGCCCACTCCACCGGGCGCTCACCGGTGCCGATGGTCATCAGCACGCCAGCGATGTTGCGCACCATGTGATGCAGGAAGGCACCTGCACGGATATCCAGCACAATCATCTTGCCGTGGCGCGTCACCCGCAGGTGGTGGACTTCCTTGATCGGCGACTTGGCCTGGCACTGCCCGGCACGGAAGGCGCTGAAGTCATGCACCCCGACCAGATGCTGCGCGGCCTCGGCCATGCGCTCGGCATCCAGCGGGCGGTGGTTCCAGGTGATTTCTTCATTGAGGTGCGCCGGGCGGATCTGATCGTTGTAGATCACGTAGCGGTAACGGCGGGCGATGGCCTTGAAACGGGCGTGAAAATGCGCCGGCATGACCTTGGCCCAGCTGACGCTGACGTCATGGGGCAAATTGATATTAGCCCCCATCACCCACGCCTTCATCGACCGCTCGGCCTGGGTGTCGAAGTGCACCACTTGGCCACACGCGTGTACGCCGGCATCGGTACGCCCGGCACACATCAGCGACACCGGCGAGTTGGCGACTTTGGACAGGGCATTTTCCAGGGTTTCCTGCACCGTCAGCACCCCGGAGGCCTGACGCTGCCAGCCGCGATAGCGCGAGCCTTTGTATTCCACGCCCAGTGCGATGCGGTAAAAGCCTGCGGCCGCCATTTCGGCAGCCGCGTTATCTATATTTGCCAAGAACTGTGAGCCTGATGAGTTGCGCAAAGGCGGGCATTATAGGGCGTCAGGGTGCATGAGAGGGGGCTTTTAATCTGGGGTTTTTGTGGCGAGGGAGCTTGCTCCCGTTCGACAGCGCAGCTGGAGCCGGCTTTTCAGGGGCGCTACGCCCCCCAGCGGGAGCAAGCTCCCTCGCCACAACAAGCCCGCTCCCACATTTTTCTGCCTCGGCCGTTAGATTCGGCCGAGCATTTCCTTGGCTTCGCCACGCTGGCCTTCGTTGCCTTCGGTCAGCACCTCGGACAGGATGTCTCGCGCGCCGTCAGCATCGCCCATGTCGATATAGGCCTGGGCCAGGTCGAGCTTGGTGGCCACTTCATCAGTGCCCGAGAGGAAGTCGAAATCCGGCTCATCCTCAGCACCCAGCGCGGCATCTTCAGCCGTGAAGGAAGGCTCGATCGGCGGATGTTCCAGGCTCTGGGACAATCGATCCAGTTCAGCGTTGACGTCGTCCAGCTCCGACGCGAAGGCATCGGGCTTGGCCGCAGGCTTGCTCGGCTCGTCCGCCAGCGACAGGTCAAAGTCTTCCGGCAGGTCGAATTCGTCCAGCGCAGCCGGCGTCAGGGTCGGCGGCTCCACCGGCGGTACATCCTTGATCTGCTCTTCAAGGCCCGACAGGAAGTCGTCATCGGTTTGCGACGCGGGCGGGTCCAGCTGCAGGTCCAGGTCAAAGTCCGACAGGTCCTGTGCGTCGGCCTTAGACTCGGTCTGTTGTTTGAGCAATGTTTCAAAGGTTTGCTGGTCTTGCGCGATCTCGGCCGGCGAGGCGGCTTCCAGGTCATCCAGGCTCAAGTCGAAATCGGTGTCGAAGGTGTCTGCCTGCGCAGCCGAGGCCGGCTTGTCGTCGAGCAGGTCCTTGACGTATTGCGCATCCAGGGCTGCGGCGGCCACTGCGGCACTGACACCCGCCGCCAACACGGCCATGGCCGGGAAGCGCGCCTTGAGCTGCTCGACCTGGGCATGGTTCTCACCGTTGGCCACCAACTGGCGCTCCTGGGTGACGAACCCGTCCTTGTTGTTCTGCAGGCCATAGACTTCCATCAGCTTCAAACGCAGGTCACTGCGCTTGGGCTCGTGCTTGATGGCTTGTTCAAGCACATCCGCCGCCTGGTTCAGGTGGCCACGGTCAATATGGGATTGGGCCTGGGCCAGGGCGTCGCTGGAATTTTCCTGAGCCACGGCAACCGCCAACGGCGCCAGCACGGAGGCGACCGTCGGCGCCACAACCGTCTCGACCACCGGGGCTGGCGCGGGTGCGGCTGCTGGCGCCACTGCGGTGGCGAGCTTGACGCTCGGCGGCGGCACTTCAAGGCCCTCGAAGCTGTCAGGCGGCAGGTCTTGATCGATATTGGAAACGAACTCAGGCTCTTCGGCCAACGCCCGAGCCATGCGCAGATGCTTCTCTTCTTCACGGCGAGCATTGCGATGGCGAGCCCATAGCAGCAGAAGCAGCAGCACCACCAGCAGGGCCGCACCGCCAAGGATGCCGAGCACAATCGGGTTGGTCAGCAGATCATTGAACTTGCCTTCGGTACTGGCCGGCGCGGCAGCCGGCTTGACAGGTTCAGGCGCTGGCGCTGGCGTTGCAACAGGGGCCGCAGGCTCGGCTGCAGGCTCACCGGGCAACTGTGCGGGGATCGCGGCGGGCTCACCGGTTTGCGCCTGCAAACGAGCCAATTGGTCATTCTTCAGCTGGATCAGCTTCTGCAGCTTGTCCAGCTGGCTTTGCAGGTCGGCGGCACGGCTTTTCAGTTCTTCGTTGTCGCGCCGCGTGGTGTCGAGCTCTTCCTGGGTCATCGCCAGCTTGTCGCTCAGGGCGCGGCTGTCCCCAGCTGCGCCTTTGCCACCTTTCTTGGCGGCTTGCGCCGATACCAGGCTCAAATTGTCCTTGGCCTGGGTGCTCGACGGCGCATTGCCGGCCTGGGTGCGCCGGGTTGCATCCAACTGCGGCTTACCAGCCACTTGCCCCTGAGGACTGCGCTGGCGCTGGCGCCAGGCGGCGTTCTGCGCACTCACTTCGGCAATCGCTTGCGGCTGGGCCAGGGCTGTACTTTGGGTGATATCCGGCAGGCGTAGCACCTGGCCGGTTTTCAGGCGGTTGATGTTGCCGTCGACAAAGGCATCCGGGTTAAGCGCCTGGATAGCCAGCATCGTTTGCTGGACCGAGGCGCCATGACGGTTCTTCGCGGCAATTTCCCACAAGGTATCGTGGGGCGTGGTGGTGTGCCGGGCAAGCGTGCCAGTGGCAGGCGCAGAGCTGGCAGGCGCGCTGGCAGTCGGTGCCGGCTGGTCAAACTTGGCCGGGTCGAGCAGCACACTGTAGTCACGCATCAAGCGGCCATTGGGCCATTGCACCTGCATGAGGAAACGCACGTAGGAATCGGGCAGCGGTTTGCTGGAGGTCACACGTACCACGCTGCGACCTTCGGGGTTGATCACCGGCGTGAACGTCAGGTCATCGAGAAACGCCTGGCGGTCGACACCCGCATCCACGAAGGCCTGGGCCGAAGCCAGGCTGGGGGTGATCTCGGACGCCGTGAGGCCGCCCACATCGCGCAATTCGATTTCCACCGACAGCGGCTGGTTCAACTTCGACTTGAGGGTCATCTCCCCAAGTTGCAGCGCCTGCGCCATACCGGAGGACAGCGCCGAGGCGGCCGCTATTGCTAACACCAGTTTGCGAACTTGAACCATAGCCTCATCCTTTGTTTGAACACTTCCCGCTCTGCGAGAAGGTTGGTAACCGCTGCCATAAGGCATGGCGAGCCGATAGGTCACCGACGCGCTTGTGTTTCACTTGGGACCAAGCATAGCGCCTGGCTAGAATCAATCTACAAATTGCCGCCAAGTATCTTTTACACAAGGTCTTTTATCAACAACTGCGCCAGTTCCACGGCGTTCAGGGCCGAGCCTTTGCGTACGTTATCTGACGTCAACCAAAGATTTAGTTCCGCCGGGTCGTCGATACCTGCGCGAACTCGCCCGACGTACACCACGTCCTGGCCGACGGCATCGCCTACGGCGGTGGGGTAATCGCCCTCCTCGACCAGCTCGATTCCCGGCGCAGCGTCGAGGGCGCGGTTCACCGCGGCCAGGTCGACCGGCGCGGCCAGTTGCAGCGACACAGTCAGGCTATCGCCGAAAAACACCGGGGCTTGAACGCAGGTGGCGGAAATCTTTAGTAAAGGTGTTTCCAGCACCGCACGCAGTTCGTGTACGAGGCGCTTCTCCAGGGCGGTATGACCTTGGACGTCTGGCGTGCCGACTTGCGCCAGCAGGTTGAACGCCACTTGCCGATCGAAGAACGCTGGCTCCAAGGGACGCACGTTCAGCAGTTCGGCAGTCTGGCGCGCCAACTCGCTGACGGCCTCGCGGCCCTGGGCAGAGATGGCCAGGTTGGCGGTGACGCTCACGCGCTGGATGTCCACTACATTGCGCAACGGTGCCAGCACCACCGCGAGGTAGGTGGCACAAGGGCTCGGGCTGCCGAGCTGGAAAGGCTTTTTCAACGCGCCCAGCACATGGGCGTTGGCCTGCGGCACCACTTGCGGCGCCTGCTCGGCGGGCAATGCGCCAGACAAGTCGATCACCGCGCAGCCAGCGGCGGTGGCACGCGGGGCGAAGCTCAGGGTCACCGCGGGGCCTGCAGCGAAGAACGCCAACTGCACCTTGCTGAAATCAAACGTGTCGATCTCTTTGACCCGCACGTTCTTGCCCCGAAACGGCACCGAAGCCCCCGCCGAGTTGCTGCCCGCCAGCAGGTACAAGGTGCCCACCGGGAACTCCAGCTCTTCGAGAATCTGCACCAGGGTTTCGCCAACGGTACCGGTAGCGCCGATCACGGCGATTTCAAAGGTCTGGGTCATGGGATTGCCTCGGGCATTACGGGGGAGCGGCACTTTACCGGGTGGTAGAGGGTGAGGCAATTACAGCCCCCCTGATCGTTCCCGCGCTCTGCGTGGGAACGCCTCCTGTGACGCTCCGCGTCACGCCTCTAAAGCAGACGCAGAGCGTCCAGAGCTGCATTCCCACGCAGAGCGTGGGAACGATCACAAGGGCAACAAAAAACCCGCGCCTGTCACCAGAACGCGGGTTTCTGTTATTGCCTCAAGCGATCAACGCTCCAGCAAAATCCGCAACATGCGACGCAACGGCTCAGCCGCGCCCCACAGCAGTTGGTCGCCAACGGTGAACGCGCCAAGGAACTGGCTGCCCATGTTCAGCTTGCGCAGGCGGCCCACCGGTACATTCAGGGTGCCGGTGACCTTGGTCGGGCTCAGCTCCTGCATGCTGATATCGCGGTTGTTCGGCACCAGCTTGACCCAAGGGTTGTGCTGGCTGATCAGCCCTTCGATATCGGCGATCGGCACATCTTTGTTCAACTTGATAGTCAGCGCCTGGCTGTGGCAACGCATGGCGCCAATGCGCACGCAGATGCCATCCACCGGGATCGGGTTCTTGAAGCGCCCCAGGATCTTGTTGGTTTCGGCCTGGGCCTTCCACTCTTCGCGACTCTGACCGTTAGGCAGTTCCTTGTCGATCCACGGGATCAGGCTACCGGCCAATGGCACGCCGAAGTTCTCGGTCGGGTAAGCATCGCTGCGCATGGCCTCAGCCACACGGCGGTCGATATCGAGGATCGCACTGGCCGGGTCAGCCAGTTGATCGGCGACAGCGGCGTGGGTCGCGCCCATCTGCTTGATCAGTTCACGCATGTTCTGCGCGCCGGCACCGGAGGCCGCCTGATAGGTCATCGCGCTCATCCACTCCACCAGGCCCGCTTCGAACAGGCCGCCCAGGCCCATCAGCATCAGGCTGACGGTGCAGTTGCCGCCCACATAGTTCTTGGTACCGGCGTCCAGTTGCTGGTCGATGACCTTGCGGTTGACCGGATCGAGGATGATCACCGCGTCGTCCTGCATGCGCAGGCTCGAAGCGGCGTCGATCCAGTAACCCTGCCAGCCGGCTTCGCGCAGCTTGGGGAAGACTTCGCTGGTGTAGTCGCCACCCTGGCAGGTCAGGATCACGTCGAGGCTCTTCAACTCTTCAATGCTGTAGGCATCCTTGAGCGGGGCAATATCCTTGCCCACGGACGGCCCTTGGCCACCTACGTTCGAAGTGGTGAAAAACACCGGCTCAATAAGATCGAAATCCTGCTCTTCCAGCATCCGCTGCATGAGCACGGAACCGACCATACCGCGCCAACCGATCAGACCTACACGTTTCATCGCAACTACACCTTGTTAAAAAGTGGGCCGCCTTGCAGCAACAACTGCAAGCGGGCCCGAGAGATTACAGATTCCGCAGCGCGGCGACTACTGCGTCGCCCATTTCTTGCGTCCCGACCTTGGTGCAACCCTGGGACCAGATATCGCCGGTGCGCAAGCCCTGATCCAGCACCAGGCTGACGGCCTTCTCGATTGCGTCCGCCGCATCGCCCAGGTTGAAGCTGTAGCGCAGCATCATCGACACCGACAAAATCGTCGCCAGCGGGTTGGCAATGCCCTGCCCCGCGATGTCTGGCGCCGAACCGTGGCACGGCTCGTACATACCTTTGTTGTTGGTGTCCAGGGACGCCGACGGCAGCATGCCGATGGAACCGGTGAGCATCGACGCCTGGTCGGACAGGATGTCGCCGAACAGGTTGTCGGTGACAATCACGTCGAACTGCTTGGGTGCGCGCACCAGTTGCATGGCGGCGTTGTCGACGTACATGTGGCTCAGTTCGACGTCCGGATAATCCTTGGCGACTTCTTCGACGATTTCACGCCACAGTTGGCTGGAAGCCAGCACGTTGGCCTTGTCCACCGAGCAGACTTTTTTGCCGCGCACGCGCGCCATGTCGAAACCGACCCGGGCGATACGGCGGATTTCGCTCTCGCTGTATGGCAGCGTGTCATAGGCCTGACGCTCACCATTTTCCAACTCGCGCACACCCCGTGGCGAGCCGAAGTAGATACCGCCGGTCAGCTCACGCACGATGAGGATATCCAGGCCCGCCACCACTTCCGGCTTGAGGCTCGACGCGTCAGCCAGTTGCGGGTAGAGGATGGCCGGGCGCAGGTTACCGAACAGGCCCAGTTGCGCACGAATTTTCAGCAAGCCGCGCTCAGGGCGGATGTCACGCTCGATCTTGTCCCATTTCGGCCCACCCACGGCACCGAGCAGTACCGCATCGGCAGCCCGGGCGCGGTCGAGGGTCTCGTCAGCCAGCGGCACGCCGTGCTTGTCGATGGCAGCGCCGCCGATCACGTCGTGGCTCAGCTCGAAGCCCAGGCTGTACTTGCTGTTGGCAAGCTCAAGGACCTTGACCGCTTCGGCCATGATTTCCGGCCCAATACCGTCGCCAGGGAGAATCAGAATCTGCTTGCTCATGCGTTCCTCATTTCATCAAGCGACCCGCCCGTGGGCAGGTCGGGAAAAATCAATCAGCGTTCGGCGAAGACCACCAGCACATCGGTGCTGAAGGTGCCGTCGGCTTGAACTTCGTAATAATCACGTACTTCCTGGCCCATCGCCTGTTGCAGCTCAAGGATTGCTGCACGCAGTACCTCTGGCGTGCGCATGCGTTCAACCCACGAGGTGTACTCCAGGCGCAAGCGCTGGCGACTGCTGTTGCGCACGTGCAGGCCAGCCTCACTCAACTGGCGCATCCACTCGGCGCCGGAATAGTCACGTACATGGCTGGTGTCGCGCAGCACTTCGACGGTTTGCAGGTAAGTGTCCAACAGCGGGCTGCCCGGTGACAAGACATCCACAAATGCCGCCACGCCACCCGGCTTGAGCACACGGCGCACTTCACGCAGGGCCAGGCCGAGGTCGCTCCAGTGATGGGCCGAATAACGGCTGAACACGAAGTCGAATTCGCCATCGGCGAACGGCAGGCGCTCGGCGGCGCCGTGCACGGTGCGGATGTTGTCCAGGTTGCGGTCTTTGGCGGCGGCGGCCACCACGTCGAGCATAGGCTGGGACAAGTCGTAGGCCACCACTTCTTTGACCAGAGGCGCTACATGGAAGCTGACATGACCGGCACCGCAGCCCAGGTCCAGCAGGCGTGCAGCGCCCTGCCCGGCCAGTTCGGCCTGTAGCAGTGCGAATTCGGTGCCCTGGGCGTGTACGGCGCTGCTCAGGTAGGCCGAGGCTTGCTCGCCGAATTGTTTTTGCACGACTTGGGTGTGGGCGGTGGTGGTCATGGTGGCTTTCCTTGGGGTTTGTGGTGGTTGCACTGGCGCTATCGCAGGCAAGCCAGCTCCCACCGTTGACCGAGGTGCTCAGGCGAACCTCGATCCCTGTGGGAGCGGGCTTGCCCGCGATGGGGCCCGCACGGTTACCGCAAATCAGGCATCGCGAAACAGCCAGGGCTGGCTCGCCCGGTGCCTGGTTTCAAACGCAGCAATCGCATCGCCGTCCTGCAAGGTCAGGCCAATGTCGTCCAGGCCGTTGATCAGGCAGTGCTTACGGAAGGCATCCACTTCAAAGTGGTACACCTTGCCATCCGGGCGGGTCACGGTTTGCGCGGCCAGGTCCACCGTCAACTGGTAGCCGACATTGGCCTCCACTTGCTGGAACAACTCGTCCACTTCAGCGTCGCTCAAGATGATCGGCAACAGGCCGTTCTTGAAGCTGTTGTTGAAGAAGATATCGGCGTAGCTCGGCGCGATGATGCTGCGAAAGCCGTACTCTTCCAGGGCCCAAGGCGCGTGCTCGCGGCTGGAGCCGCAGCCGAAGTTTTCCCGGGCCAGCAACACGCTGGCGCCTTGGTAACGCTCGGCGTTGAGCACAAAGTCCTTGTTCAGAGGGCGCTTGGAGTTGTCCTGGTAGGCGTAGCCCACGTCCAGGTAGCGCCACTCATCGAACAGGTTGGGGCCGAAACCGGTGCGCTTGATCGACTTCAGGAACTGCTTTGGGATGATCTGGTCGGTGTCCACATTGGCACGGTCCAACGGCGCTACAAGGCCTGTGTGTTGGGTAAAAGCTCTCATCGGGTTTTCCTCAGATCAATTCGCGAACGTCGATGAAACGACCGTTGACGGCAGCAGCGGCGGCCATGGCCGGGCTCACCAGGTGAGTACGCCCACCCGCGCCTTGGCGCCCTTCGAAGTTACGGTTGGAGGTCGACGCGCAATGCTCGCCCGACTCCAGGCGGTCCGGGTTCATCGCCAGGCACATCGAGCAGCCCGGCTCACGCCATTCAAAACCGGCTTCGAGGAAGATCTTGTCCAGGCCTTCGGCTTCCGCCTGGGCTTTAACCAGCCCGGAACCTGGCACCACAATGGCTTGTTTGATGGTAGAGGCCACCTTGCGGCCTTTGGCGATCACCGCCGCGGCGCGCAGGTCTTCGATACGCGAGTTGGTGCAGGAACCGATAAACACACGGTCCAACTGGATGTCGGTGATCGCCTGGTTGGCGGTCAACCCCATGTATTTCAAGGCGCGCTCAATGGAGCCACGCTTGACCAGGTCGGCCTCTTTGGCCGGGTCCGGCACGTTCTGGTCGACGGCCAGGACCATTTCGGGCGAAGTGCCCCAGCTGACTTGCGGCTTGATCTGCGTAGCGTCGAGTTCGACCACGGTGTCGAACACCGCATCGGCGTCGGACACCAGGTCTTTCCACGCTTCGACGGCGGCATTCCAATCGGCGCCTTGCGGCGCGAACGGGCGACCCTTGACGTATTCGACGGTTTTTTCGTCCGCCGCCACCATGCCCACGCGGGCACCGGCTTCGATGGACATGTTGCAGATGGTCATGCGGCCTTCAATGGACAGCTCGCGGATAGCACTGCCGGCGAACTCGATGGCATGGCCGTTGCCGCCGGCGGTGCCGATCTTGCCGATCACGGCGAGCACGATGTCTTTGGCGGTCACGCCAAACGGCAATTGGCCTTCGACGCGTACCAGCATGTTCTTCATTTTCTTGGCCACCAGGCACTGGGTGGCGAACACATGTTCCACCTCAGACGTGCCGATGCCATGGGCCAGGGCGCCGAACGCACCGTGGGTGGAGGTGTGGGAGTCGCCGCAGACCACGGTCATGCCCGGCAAGGTGGCGCCCTGCTCCGGGCCGATGACGTGGACGATGCCTTGGCGCACGTCGTTCATCTTGAATTCGGTGATGCCGTATTCGTCGCAATAATCGTCGAGGGTCTGCACCTGCAACCGCGAAACCTGGTCGGCAATGGCTTCGATGCCGCCCTTGCGCTCAGGAGTGGTCGGCACGTTGTGGTCCGGAGTGGCGATGATGGAGTCGACGCGCCAAGGCTTGCGCCCGGCCAGTCGCAGGCCTTCGAACGCTTGGGGCGAGGTCACTTCATGAATGATGTGACGGTCGATGTAGATCAGCGACGATCCATCATCGCGACGTTTCACTTCGTGGGAATCCCAAAGCTTGTCGTAAAGCGTTTTGCCGGCCATCAGTCGGTCCTCATCAGCGGTGCATCTATACGCCGGGCTTTTCAATAACCCTTTGGCTTGTGAGGCTGATGGTATGGCGCTACATTAAATAACTCAAATTCATATTTTTTATGCTTTGGATTACCAACTGGAATAGCACCATGGACCTGGCCAACCTCAACGCCTTTATCGCCATCGCCGAGACCGGCAGCTTCTCTGGCGCCGGCGAACGCCTGCACCTGACCCAGCCGGCCATCAGCAAGCGCATCGCCGGTTTGGAACAACAATTGAAGGTACGGCTGTTCGACCGCCTGGGCCGCGAAGTCGGCTTGACCGAGGCCGGGCGGGCCTTGCTGCCCCGCGCCTATCAAATCCTCAACGTGCTGGACGACACCCGCCGGGCCCTGACCAACCTCACCGGGGAAGTCAGCGGGCGCCTCACTCTGGCCACTAGCCACCATATCGGCCTGCATCGCCTGCCGCCGATCCTGCGCACCTTCACCCGGCAATATCCGAAGGTGGCGTTGGATATTCAGTTTCTGGATTCAGAAGTGGCCTACGAAGAAATCCTCCATGGCCGTGCGGAAGTCGCGGTAATCACCCTGGCGCCTGAGCCCCACAACCTGGTACGTGCAAGCCGGGTGTGGGACGACCCACTGGATTTTGTGGTGGCGCCGGAACACAGCCTGATCAGCAACGGTTCCGTCAGCCTGGCTGATATCGCCGGGCATCCGGCCGTGTTTCCCGGTGGCAACACCTTTACCCACCATATTGTCAGCCGCCTGTTCGAGGCCCAGGGCCTGACGCCCAATATCGCGATGAGCACTAACTACCTGGAAACCATCAAGATGATGGTCTCCATCGGCCTGGCCTGGAGCGTGTTGCCGCGCACCATGCTCGACGATCAGGTGGCAAGTATCGCTTTGCCGGGCATACAGCTCAGTCGCCAGCTAGGCTATATCGTGCACACCGAAAGGACGCTGTCGAACGCTGCGCGGGCTTTCATGAGTCTGTTGGATGCACAGGTCGATCTGCCAGGGTTACCGGCATGACACCGTGCGGGCCAGGGGTTTAGGTCAAACCGCGCGGTTTTCTCCATGAGCCAAGGCCCTTTGATAATGCGCAACCCCCTTGACCCGATTCCACCCCTGCCCCGCATCTACGCCCTGGACCCTCAAGCGGCGGAACAAAGCTGGGACAGTGCCCCGCAGCTGCTGGCGGCCCTCAATGCCGCGCGGCTGGGTGCCTGGTGCTGGGAAATCGACACAGGAAGAATCAGTTGGTCACGGGGCACCCAGGCGCTATTCGGCTTTGACCCGCGCCAGCCTCTGCCCAAGGACCTCGATTACCTAGACCTGCTGGCCCCGCAAGACAGTGCGCGGGTGGTGCGCGGCTTTCATGCGGTGCTCGCCGGAGAGCCCTTCGACCGCGCCATGCACCACCGCATCCAATGGCCCGATGGCAGCCTGCACTGGCTGGAAATCAGCGGCAACCTGGCCCCCGATAAAGCCGGACGGCGGCGCATGATCGGGGTCATCCGCGAAATCACCCATCAACGCGACCGTGAACACGCCCTCAGCCATTCGGAAAAGCGCTTCGCCACCCTGTTCCACCTATGCCCGAACATGGTACTGCTGACGCGCCAGGCCGACGGCTTGATCAGCGAAGCCAACCAGTACTTCGAGATGCTGTTCGGCTGGCCGGTGGCCGATGCCATCGGCCGCACCACATTGGAGCTGGGCCTGTGGCGCCACCCGGAACAGCGGGCGCTGCTGGTCAAGGCCACGCAGCGCAAGGGTGAACCGATCACCATGGACGTGCAGTTCTGCGCCAGCAACGGTCAGATTCATGACGGCACCCTCAGCGCACAAAAAGTGGAACTGGACGGCGAGGCGTACCTGATCAGCACCTTTCTGGACACCACCGAACGCAAAAACGCCGAGCAAGCGCTCAAGGAAAGCCAGGAGCGCCTGGACCTGGCTCTGGATTCCGCGCAACTGGGTACCTGGGATTGGCACATCCCCAGCGGCATGCTCTACGGCTCGGCGCGTGCCGCCCAGTTGCACGGGCTGGAACCCGCGCCGTTCCATGAATCCTTCGATGCGTTTTTTGAGGGCATGTCCGATGAGGACCGCGAGGGCATGCGCCATGCGTACCGCAGTTTGCGCGAAGGCCCGGACGGCAACTATCAGCTGACCTACCGCGTGCAAATGGAAGACGGCAGCCCGCGCTACCTGGAGAGCCGCGCACGCCTGTATCGCGATGAGTCAGGCAAGCCCCTGCGCATGGCAGGGACCTTGCTGGATATCACCGACCAGGTCGAGCGCGAGCAACGGCTGACCGCCTCGGAAGAAAAGTTCGCCAGCCTGTTCCAGGCCAGCCCCGACCCGATCTGCGTGACCTGCCTGGACAGCGGCGCCTTTATCGAGATCAACCCGGCGTTTACCCAGACGTTTGGCTGGACAGCCGCCGAAGTGCTCGACAAAAGCGCCGAACAAATCGGCTTGTGGGACGACTCCAGCAAGCGCCTGCAGCGCATCGAGCAGGTGATACGCGAACAGGCCCTGAGCAATGTGGCCATAGTGGTGCATCACAAGGACGGCCAAAGCCTGACCTGCATGATTTCCAGCCGCTTGATCAAGGTCAGCGACCAGCCGTGCATCGTCACCACGCTGCGCGATATTACCCAACAGCAACGCTCGGAAGCCGCACTCAAGGCCAGTGAAGAGAAGTTTGCCAAGGCGTTCCATTCCAGCCCCGATGCGATATCCATCACCGAACGCGACACCGGCCGTTACGTGGAGGTCAACGACGGTTTTTGCCGCCTGACCGGTTACCGCACCGAAGAAGCCATCGGCCTGACGCTGTACCAGATCGGCATCTGGGCCGATGAAAACCAACGCGCTGCACTGTTGGCCGAGTTGCACATCAAGGGGCGCATTCACCACCTGGAAATGCTCTGGCGCAACAAGCGTGGCGAGGTGCTGGCGGTGGAGGTCTCGGTGGAGCCGATCACCTTGAATGAAACCCCCTGCCTGCTGCTGACCGCGCGGGATGTGAGCCTATTGAAGAACGCCCAGGCGCAGATCCGGCACCTGGCCTATCACGACCCGCTGACCAACCTGCCGAACCGGGCACTGCTGATGGACCGCCTGAGCCAGCAGATCGCCCTGCTCAAGCGCCACAACCTGCGCGGCGCCCTGCTGTTTCTGGACCTGGATCACTTCAAGCACATCAACGACTCCCTCGGCCACCCCGTTGGCGACACCGTGCTGAAAATCGTCACCGCGCGCCTGGAAGCCAGCGTGCGCACGGAGGACACCGTGGCGCGCCTGGGCGGCGACGAGTTTGTGGTATTGCTCAGCGGCCTGGAGGGCACCCGCCAGACGGTCAGCAGCCAGGTGCAAGCGCTGGCCGATACCCTGCGCGAATTGCTCTCGGAACCCATGTTCCTTGACGGTCACCGGTTGCAGGTCACGCCCAGCATCGGCGTGGCGCTGATCCCCGACCACGGCACCACACCCGCCGATCTGCTCAAGCGTGCCGACATCGCCCTGTACCGCGCCAAGGACTCCGGGCGCAACACCACGCAGATGTTCCACAACAGCATGCAAAAAACCGCCAGCGAGCGCCTGCGCATGGAAACCGACTTGCGCCTGGCTTTGTCACGCGGCGAATTCAGCGTGCATTACCAGCCCCAGGTGGATGCGCGAGGCAACAGGATAATCGGCGCCGAAGCCCTGGTGCGCTGGCAGCATCCACAATTGGGCGCGCAGTCGCCGGCGGAATTTATCAAGGTATTGGAAGACAGCGGCCTGATCCTGGAGGTCGGCACCTGGATTCTCGATGAAGCCTGCGGCGCCTTTGCCCAGTTGATTGCCGCCGGCCTGGTGGACCCGCTCAATTTCAGCCTGTGCGTGAATATCAGCCCGCGGCAGTTTCGCCAGAACGACTTTGTGGAACGGGTGGAGCACAGCCTCAAGCAACACGGCCTGCCGTTCAGCCTGCTGAAACTGGAAATCACCGAAGGCATCGTGATCCAGAACCTGGACGACACCGTGATGAAGATGCGCCGCCTGAAAAAACTCGGCGTGAGCTTTGCAATGGATGATTTCGGCACCGGCTACTCATCCCTGACCTATCTCAAGCGCTTGCCGGTGGACGCACTGAAGATCGATCAGTCGTTCGTGCGCGATGCGACCCACGACCCCAATGATGCAGAAATCATCCGCGCCATTGTGGCGATGGCGCGCAGCCTGAACCTGGAAGTCATCGCCGAGGGGGTGGAAACCCTGGAACAGCTGGCGTTCCTGCAAAAGCTGGGCTGCCATTTGTTCCAGGGGTATTTACACAGCCGGCCATTGCCGATCGAGGGTTTCAGGCGGTTGCTGGAATAGGGCCGCGCCTGATCACGCGAGGTTGCAAAAGATGCAGCCAAGCGCCACTGCCGTCAACGGAGCCGCCCGCCTGGGTGCCTGTTCAATTACATAAGCGCTACAGCATGGCCGTAGGTAGGGGCCGAGCCTCGGCGCCCCCACAACTCTTCACGACCATTGATAACCGCTACCGAATGCTTATCCCGATTGCACATACCCACTTGCCCACCGGCGAGCGCACTGACGGGCACCGTTCTCATGTGTTTCCTCAACCCCAGGCGCAGAAACCCCTCCCC
>NZ_JAEKCY010000037.1:0-23447 GCF_016405475.1 Pseudomonas sp. MF6767
CTGAGTGCGATGCTGGCAATCGAAGCACCGGGCTGGGCACACTCTTGAATGACCTGAGCTTTGAAGGATTTGGAATAGGAACGGCGTGTTGGCTGCATGAAATACCCGCTTAAAAGGCTAGAACTGGTGCCCACTTAAATGTAAGTGCACACCATGTCTTGGCTTTGCAGGGCTGGGTAGATGACTTGGCCGTACGCATACTGATGATCTTCGAGCCAGGATTGACGAAAGGGTTGGAATTGTTCCAGCGCGGCGATCGTGAACAAGCTCACAATAGCGATCAGGAGTGTTGTGGGCCATGGCGGAATCCCGGTGTAAAGCGCCCAAACCATGAACGCAGCGGTGCCACCAAATATGAGCGGATAGCTCATCCAACGTATGACGTATCGGAAAATAATGATCATCGCTCACCTCCTTTTAGGAAGCGAAGACGATAAGTCACAGGCTGGCGTTTGGATTGAACGAAAGAGCTACAATCGAATGATGAATATCCTCGCTTGACCTTATAGCGGCTAGAAGGTTTGTAATCGACAGGATCAAGTGTATTTAGAGGAGCGGCCCCATGAGTTCGTGTGACAAATCCTGTGGCTGTGGCCCGGCTTCAGCAGGCCCAGAAGCAGCAGCTAAGCCATTAAATGAAGGGACATGGATCAGCAAATTTTCAGTACCAAAAATGGACTGTCCTTCCGAAGAACGGATGATCAGACTCGCGCTGAATGGCTTGCAGGAAATAGCTTCACTTTCTTTTGACCTATCCGGTAGACAGGTGAGTGTTTTTCACGAAGGGGCCGTAGAGCAGATCGCTACCAAGTTGGAGTCACTTGGCTTGGGGGCAAGGCTATTAGATACGCAGCCCATCAGCCCAGAGTCCGTATCAGCCAACAGTGCCAATGAAGAGCAAAACGCTTCAAAGGAAGCCAGCACATTAAAAATATTGCTCGGCATCAATGGTGCAATGTTTCTCGCCGAAATGAGTGCTGGCCTGATTGCCCAATCGACGGGGCTGATTGCCGACTCGCTGGACATGTTTGCTGATGCGGCCGTTTACGGGCTGGCCCTCTTTGCGGTCGGCCGCAGCGCGGGAATGCAAGTACGTGCAGCACACCTGGCAGGTATGTTTCAGATCATTCTAGCTTTGGGTGTGCTTTTGGAAGTTGCTCGACGCTTTCTCTATGGCAGTGAACCTGAATCGATGCTGATGATGGGGATAGGCGCCGTCGCGCTGGTGGCAAACGTCACTTGCCTGTGGCTGATCTACAGCCACCGCGAAGGAGGAGCACACATGAAAGCGAGTTGGATTTTCTCAGCCAACGATGTGATTGCGAACGTTGGCGTAATCGCTGCAGGAGCATTGGTCGCTTGGACAGGGTCTCCGTACCCAGACTTGGTGATTGGTACGGTCGTTGGCCTGATCGTTTTGAACGGCGCACGTCGAATCCTGGCTCTAAAAGCTTAACTATTCCAATCGGCGAGCGGCCTGTAGCTAAGGCCGCAAGCCTCTAACCTAGTCGCTTAATGCAAGCTCACTTCGGCGAGCGCCGATGAGGGATCTATACCCAACAGCGAGCGAAAGGTTCTGGAAAAGTGGGCTGAGTCGGAGAAGCCTGACGCGTGCGCAGCGGTGGTTATAGGTTCTCCGGATGCCAGATGTCGAACAGCTTGGGTCAGTCGTAGCCATTTAGCATAGCTACGCAGCGGCAAACCGGTTTGTTCCACGAACCAATGCGAGAATCGAGTTGGGGACAGGTGTACCAGTGCTGCCAACTCTTCACGTCGTACCATGCCCTGGTAAATGGCCGTGCTGACTATTGCCAGGCGAGGATCGGCGACTGGAGGTGCATCGGTTATCTGTAGGGCTTTTCGCACTGCGGACCGAGTGTCTCCCGCGCCTGCCTTCAAGGAGTCAGCAATTAGTGCGGCGTCAGCCGGGGCGATATTGATCGGAATCGGCGTCATGGTCTTCGGCAAAACCTGGCCCTCTTCTGCCAAGACGTCCAAGTAGATTGAAACGATGAGGGCTCCGCTGATTCGATGCCGAACACCGGCTGGAATAAACACTGCAAACTCGGTGTGCTGACGCGGCAGGCATTCCACTGTTACAGGCACGTCGATACCTATAGCTATTTGGTGAGCCTGATGCTGATGCCAATCTTGATGACCAGCATGCCCAGCAAAAACCGCTAACCCAGGCGTTAGCCATGCGCGACCAGACCACCTTAGGACACGTACTGGAAGGTGGCGCTCCATCGTCAACGTTTGCTTGGCGACGCGGGGCTAATCACGCTTATGACCAATAAAAACGATGCGCCGCTGACAATACATATATCTGCGAGATTAAACGCGGGCCAGTGCCAGCCTTGATAGTGAAAATCCAGATAGTCCACGACAAAGCCTCGCAAAGAACGGTCGATAAGATTGCCAACAGCCCCACCCAAAACGAGACAATAGCCCAAGGCTTCGCTCCAGTGACGTTCCCGTTGAAGGATCGCGACGAGCGTCAATGCTACGGCTAGCGCAACAACAACGAAAAGGTAACGCTGCCAGCCTCCAGCGTCAGCCAAGAAGCTGAACGCGGCGCCGGTATTGCGTGCATGCACTATGTTGAAAAATGAGCCTACGGCGACCGATGAGCCCAGCTCATAAAGGTGCTCGACGCCAAGCTTTAGACTTTGATCGATCAACGCCAGGACCGCTGCAATTCCCCACCACAAAGTAGGCGGCTGTACACGAGCTGTCATTGGGAAACCGTTCATTGGCTATTCCGTAGTAACCGTTCCAGTACATCTGAAACTGGTATTTTTTGAAAAGCACTGACTCTTGCTCGTGCGGTATCACCCACTGGGATCCAGGTCTTGGAACAGCAAAGCAGGCATCGTGTCCGTATCATTTGCGCAGCAAGCGCAGGCCATTCAGTACTACCAACAGGCTTACCCCCATATCCGCGAATACCGCCATCCACATCGTAGCGTGACCAGTGAGCGTAACGGCTAGGAAGATGGCTTTAACGCCCAGCGCGAGCGCAATGTTTTGCGTAAGTACTGCTCCGGTCTGGCGGGAGAGACGAATGAAGGCAGGAATCTTGCGCAAATCATCATCCATGATTGCTACGTCAGCAGTCTCGATCGCCGTATCGGTGCCAGCTGCCCCCATCGCGAAGCCCACATCAGCCCGAGCAAGCGCAGGGGCATCGTTTATTCCGTCACCGACCATGCCGACGGTGCCTTTATGATCGATCAAGGCTTCGATGGCTTTGAGCTTATCGATCGGTAGGAGATTGCCCTTGGCCTCGTCAATGTTTACCTGCGCGGCAATTGCCAGCGCGGTATGTGGGTTGTCCCCTGTCAACATCACAGTCTTCACACCTAACGCGTGAAGCTCCTCGATTGCGGCTCGGCTGGTGGCTTTTACCGTATCGGCGACTGCAAACAACGCCAGCGCCCGTTTGTCATCGGACAGAATGACTACAGTTTTCCCTTGCCGCTCAAGGTGGCCCAGGGCGGCTTCGGTATTAGGTGAGCAGAACCCCAACTCCTCCAACAAACGATGGTTACCCAACTGGTAGCGCTTACCCTCGATCTCGCCGCGGACCCCTCGGCCCAGCAGCGCTTCGAAGTTATCCACTTCCAGCAACCGCAGCGATTGCTGGGCCGTTTGTTTGGCAATAGCCCGCGAAACCGGATGATCCGAACGTTGGGCAAGGCTCGCGGCGGCAATGCGATAATCTCTAGATAATCCATCAGCTAGAGGCAGGAAATCGGTCTGTACGGGCTTGCCATGGGTAATGGTCCCAGTTTTATCCAAGGCCAGATGGGTGATCTTGCGACCGCTTTCCAGGTACGCCCCGCCCTTGATTAAAATGCCTTTTCGCGCCGCTGCCGCGAGGCCGCTTACAATGGTCACCGGGGTCGAAATCACCAGTGCGCAAGGGCAAGCGACTACCAGAAGCACCAGCGCCCGATAAATCCAGTCAGCCCATAATCCGGCCATAAACAGGGGCGGGAATATCGCAACGGCAAGGGCGAAGAAAAACACCGATGGCGTATAAACCTTGGCGAACTTATCGACGACCCGCTGGATCGGGGCGCGTGAACCTTGGGCTTCCTCCACAGCATGAATAATCCGGGCCAGTGTCGTATTGCTGGCCTCAGCCGTCACGCGGTACTCGAAGGAACCGGACTCATTGATCGAGCCGGCATAAACAGGGTCACCGACAGCTTTCTCGATGGGCAAGCTTTCCCCGGTGATAGGGGCTTGGTTTACGGTAGAGTTGCCGGAGATCACGTTGCCATCCAGACCAATGCGCTCGCCGGGGCGAACTCGAACCAAGGAGCTGATCTGGACGGTTTTGACATCTACGTCCAGCCAACTGCCGTCTGCCTGGCGCACCGTTGCATGATTTGGGGTCAAGTCCATCAGTCCTTTGATCGCATTGCGTGCACGATCCAACGACTTGGCCTCAACCAATTCGGCAACAGTAAATAAAAACATGACCATCGCCGCTTCTGGCCACTGCCCAATCAGGACCGCTCCCGTCACCGCAATGCTCATCAACGCGTTTATGTTGAGATTGAAATTTTTGAGAGAGATCCAACCTTTCTTGTAAGTCGCGGGCCCGCAGAGTGCTACCGAGATTAAAGCTACAGCAGCAATCACCCATTCGGGGGCTGCCTGGGTGAAATGCAAAATTTCCGCGCCTACCGCAGCAATACCAGACAGCGCTAACGGCCACCAGGTGCTTTTGCGCAGTGATTCAGCTTCAAACTGGCTTTGCTGCTTATCCGCGCCTGGTACGTCGACCGCGCCATTCAACGGTTCCGCCTGCATACCAAGCGATGACACGGCCGCTTCGATTCCCAGGGTATGTGGCAATTCGTGCCAGACACCTAGAGTACGGTTCATCATGTTGAATTCCAATTTCTGAATTCCAGGCATCTTTGCAAGCTTGCCCTCAATCATCGCCTGCTCGGTAGGACAGCACATTTGCCCAATCCGGAAACGACTCAAGCGAGCCGTGTCGTTGACAACGGCTGATGACACTTTGGATGCGCACGCGCTTGGGCCATCCGTTCCAGATGCAGAGCAACATGCATCGGTAACAACCGAGGTGGTGGGCTCGTTCGGTTCGGTAGGTGGATATTGAGAAGATGTCGGAGATGAAGTGGAGCAGCTTGTCTTTCCGCCGTTGCCTCCAGCAGAGCAGCCATCCGCACTTTTGGTTGTTGAAAGCGCAGGATTCACGTCCGAGGTCTTAGAAGAACAGCAACTGGTAGTTCGATCTCGATCGGTTTCGTCTTCACCCGATGTTGCGGAAGTCGCACAGCAGCTCCCGGATGCGACAGGGTCAAAAACGTCCACGCCCGCTGGCTTTTTTGGTGCTTGCTCGTCACCGCAACAGTTTTTCATGAGAACGCTCTCCGCTTTTCATGGCGAGAGTGAACACCTTATAGCCACTATAAGGTCAAGAGATTCTTCGATGCCTTAAGGCATCCACCAGCGACCATTCATGTTCAACGTGATCACAGTGAGTAAGTGGCCGGTAGTAGATAGGAAATGCTGCTTCCCCTCGCGCCTACGGTGTTGGCATCAACGGCGTCCTATTTCGTGACGCTAATATCAGGCGGCATCCCGTCCTCACAGCAAAGCACACAGGGCACTTGCCCTATGCGGCGGCCGACGAGCAGCACAGAAGCTCTGCTACGAAGGTAAGCAGCCATGTGCAGAGCAAAGCGTCCAAACTCGAGTTGAAGAGATCGGCGGGGAGGGTTTTCATCGATCAGAGGCCTGGCGATCGGTAGAACGGTGAGCAAGGATTTGCTTGTTGCCTGACGCGAGTAGAATGAGGATTCCAGCAACTATAGGGTCAAGAGAAATGAATGCGCCCACGTACACGATCGGTGCCTTGGCGAAGCTGACCGATACCAAAGCCGTAACCATCCGCTATTACGAGCAGTCAGGGCTGCTGCCTTCTGCTGGAAGATCACCGTCGGGTTATCGCTTTTACACAGATGAAGAGCGCAACCGGCTGCTGTTTATCCGTCGCAGCCGCGCGCTTGGGTTCAGCGTCGATGACATTCGCGATCTACTCGGCCTGGCTGACCGACGCGACGCTTCCTGCGCCGCTGTGGATGCGAAAGTGCAAGGGCAACTCCAACAAGTTCGAATCCGTATTCAGGACTTACGAGGTTTAGAAGCCGAACTGACACGACTGAGTGTTTGCTGCCACGGTGGTGTTATAGAGCAATGTCGCATCATTGAATCATTGTCGAATCGTAGTTAACGCGGCAAAAGACTCCATGTGCGTAGAGATTGTACGAGGTGAGAATCGTCATTGTGCAATAAAGTCCGCTATCTTGGTTTATTTCAGGATGCGTGCCTTAGGATTGTCCTGTGGTTCGCAAATTTGCCATCCCATTAAAACCGCATGCGGCGACATGTGGGAAAATCGATGGTAATAGCTCTAAGTTAACCGTGCTCAGTTATCATTATTGAACCACCGACACCTCCGTGCTTATTAAATTTCTGACGCAAAGTGCTTAACCGTGCGACAGGGTAAATTCATTGCCGCTTTGAAATGTGCAGCTTACCGCCTGTTTTGCACCCTTGCTCGGCTTACGGGGTTCACCGAGTTCGGGGGACTTCATGTCACGGCGGCAGCGTTGGCCCATGTTGTCATCCGCCATCCAAGGGTTTCATTGGACATGGCTCTCCGGCGCTTGAACACCCGCCATCCCGCTGAGGGGAAGCGCCAGGCTAATCAGGAAAATCAGGCAAAGCCGTAGACAGCGTGTCATGGGCTGAAGTGTAGCCAGTAGAAATGGTGCTAACAATCACGCTCCAGGCTTCTGGGTTAGCTGCCAGAAACCTCTATTGCGCGCTCATTTCCATTTCAGGACTTAGCGTGCCTAACCATGCGACAAGACAGATGATGAGGATTGCCATCAGGAATTCGAATTTCATGCTGCGGCGCAAGGCATTGACCGCTACAGAGTATTGACCATTGCGAACCGAGCGCTCCAATAGCGGGCTTAAGTGAAAGCGGTTCAGCGTCGCTAAAACGATCATCCCGGCAAAGAGCAGGATCTTCAAAAACAGCAACTGGCCATAGGTACTGAGCATGACCTCATCAAGGTTGGGACCGACGATGAAAAGGTAATTTACTACTCCCGTAACGCTTATGATCGCAACAATCACACCGCCGGCCGACTCAAAGCCAGTCAGCACGCGGGCAAGAATACGTGCTTCCTCCTCACCCTTCAGCGATTTCAACCGTAGCAGTAGAGCGAAGGCCGCTAGAGCACCCAACCAGCCACCTGCCGCTAATAAATGGAAAATGTCGCTGAGAAAATGCCAGTAGCGGCGGCTGCCTTCGTCCATTGCACCATGCCCCGTCCAGGCTAGCGTGGCCAACGCGATTGCTCCACAGACGGTGACGATCCAGAGGCTGGGTGTCGGATATCGTTTATTCAACGCGACGCCCAGAATTGCCCCCACCAAGGCGGCTATCCGAACCATCCAGGTCAGCCCAACGTCGGTGCCCATGATGACCATTTCAAAAATGTGGTGATGTAGCTCCATAAGCTCCGATACACCGCTCATTGCTTTTGCAAGCAACAACATCGCAGCAAGGGACAGAACTACACCTGCAACAGAAGTACCGTAGAGAAGCGACTCAAAGTTCAAGACCGTGCCCGATACCCTTTCCTTTCCCCTGAGGCTGTACAAGCCAAATATGGCCAGTCCAAATAACAACATCAGGTCAAAATAGAGAGCAAAGCGAACCACGATATTTAATGAGTCGCTCATGGATTATTTCACTTTGAATGAAAAGTTGCCGGTGATCGGGTGGGTGTCCGAAGACACTGCACGCCATTCAACTTTGTAGGTGCCGGTGGTCAGCGGTGCAGCCGGCGTAATCACCATGGTTTTCGGATCACCACCAGCAGCGACGGCGGCCTTTACACCCATGGGTGAGTTAGGCATGCCTGGCATGTCGGTCATGATCAGCTTTGCACCGGAGAACTGAGTGGTGAGATTCTCAGAAAAATGCAGTTCGATTTTCGACGGAGCCGCCGCATCCGAGCCTTCTGCCGGAGTGGAAGAAAGTAGTTTTGGATGTGCCTGGGCCACTGCACTCAGAAGCAAACCAGCAGTGATTGCAACAGCCACGGACGTAGTTTTAAGGAATGACATGCAAGACTCCTCACAGCAAGCGCTGTTGATTCGAGGTTTTTTGGGAGGAACTAGTTTTTAATTTCTTTAAAAACCACTGTTGATTAACTTGGAGCCCCCGTCCTCTTCGCCAGGTTGAACAGGAGAAACTCGCTAGCCCTAACGTCACAGTGCGAGAACACGATGCCACACGATCACAAACTGTTCGATTACATTTCAGTCAGCTTGATCCGATGTTTGGCATCTAATCGTTGAGCGTAGCAAGACCTGGAAAAGACACGGCGTACCGCAGGACAGGGGAGCTCAATCACTTTGAAAAATCCGCAGAGGCGTAGCAAACGCAGAACGCCAAGACGTCGTTGGTCCCAATGTTTTGTCGCTCAGCTAACCGTGGAATCGACGGCCGGAAACTCAAGATGAAAAGCCGTTTTCCCGTCGCCTGACGTACACCAGATCTTGCCATTGTGCGCTTCGACAATTGATCGGGTAATTGACAGACCTAGCCCTGCGTTGCTCGGACTTCCTTCTCGCCGAGCTGGGTCCACGCGATAAAAACGGTCAAACAGCTTTTCAAGGTGTTCGGGAGCAATGGGCTCACCATGGTTTTCCACGACAACCGTTACCGACGCGTCCTTGTGCTGAATATCGACACTGATTGACGTCCCTTCATAGGTGTAGCGCAGCGCATTTGAGAGCAGATTGGAAATCGCTCGGTGGAGCATAAGGACATCACCTCGCACGCTCCCCCGTCCTGAAACCTTGAGCTCGATCCCTCGTTCATCAGCCAACAGGCGGTAGTACTCAAGCAATTTTTCCACGACAGCCACCAGGTCTATTGGCTTGTTCTCGTGGGTAATTAGACCGTTGTCTGATTTCGCCAGAAAAAGCATGTCATCAATCATCCGGCTCATGCGCTTCAAGTCATCAAGATTGGAGTACAAATTGTCTTCGTAGTCCTCGATGTTTCTTTTTCTTGAAAGCACCACTTCAGTGTGGGTCATCAAGTTGCTTACGGGGGTCCGTAGTTCGTGGGCAATGTCGGCCGAAAAGTTGGATAACCGGACAAATGCATCGTCGAGCCTGGATAACATGGCGTTGAACGACAACACCATCTGTTGAAGCTCTTTCGGAACGGGTGCCAGGGGAATACGCTCCTTGAGTGATTTTGCTGACATGGAGGCAGCAACCCGTGTGACCTGGCGAATAGGCCGCATGCCACTGCTAGCGACCATCCAGCCGAGTGCAGCACTGACCAATGCGCTGATCACCAACCCTATCCAAAACCATCGTTCGAGCGTCTCAAAAAAGGACATATGCTGCGTCACGTCAAAAATCAACATGACAATTAATGGCCTTTCTTGTCCCGTCACTACGGATTGCGCAGTCACACCACGGAACATCTGGTCTTGCTCCCGCCATTCCCAGACGGTTGTGTTTGTGGTTTTGCGAAACGCCTCTGGCACGTTGACCGGGCCGGGATCCGCAAACAGCACCTTGCCGTCGCCATCGATGATAAGCGCGGTCAAATCACGGTGAGCGCCAAGCAGCGCCTCTAACTCCGGTTTAGCCTCGCTGAATTGATCGATGCTGCTCAGCCCGGACAAGATTCGCTGGGTCGAGTGGAGCTTCTCGTACAATGCCTGCTGATCCAGCATCTTGAAATGATGCCGACTGAGGTTATTGAAACTGAGTCCGGCGACCGTGAGCACGGCCGTAACCGCGAGCATAAACATCAGACTCATACGAGTCGTCAGGGACATCCGGTTCATCACGACTCCGAATCTGGTGCATCGAGCATGTAACCCATTCCCCTTGAGGTATGAATCAACTTGACCTCAAAATCGTCGTCTATCTTGGCCCTGAGCCGTCTCACTGCAACCTCGATAACGTTGGTATCGCTGTCGAAGTTCATATCCCAAACCTGGGAGGCGATAAGAGACTTTGGCAGCAACTCCCCTCGACGACGCAGCAGAAGCTCAAGCAACGCGAACTCTTTGGCCGTAAGGTCTATGCGTTTGCCTCCTCGGATGGCTCGACGCTTGAGCAGGTCCACTTCAAGGTCAGCCAGTTTCATAAAGGTTTGCGAAGGTGCGCTGCTACCGCGACGCAACAGCGTTCTGACTCGAGCAAGCAATTCAGAAAACGCGAAGGGTTTGATCAGATAGTCATCCGCACCGAGTTCAAGTCCCTTCACTCGGTCTTCAACGCGGTCTCTGGCGGTGAGAAAAAGCACCGGGACGTCTTTCCCGGAAGCGCGAACCTTCTGCAGGACTTCCCAGCCATCCAAACCCGGCATCATGACGTCGAGAATCAGCAGATCATAGGCTTCGCTCAAAGCGTGCTGAAGCGCCTCTTTTCCATTCGTGAAACGGTCGACATTGAACCCGGCCTCGTTGAGCCCTTGCTGCAAATAGATACCTATTTTTGGTTCGTCTTCAGCGACAAGAAGTCTCATGAGGTCGTTCTCAGATAAAGGTTAAGCGGAGTCTGCAACGAAAACTGGCTGCCAACCAGCAACTGACAGAAAAGTAATCTTGGCTTCAGGTAGATGTCAGCGAGTGCTGGCTAGGGTTCAGACATGAGTACTTCATTGGTGCTCGACCGACCTCTGAGCGATGAATCGTATGGAAGTCGGATTCCCTCATGAGGAGCTACCCCTATGAACCGCCTGAAAATGCTGTTTTTTGTAAGCTCGATACTGGTCTCGGCTTCTGTGTGGGCTGAAAGCGGCGGAGATCGAGTCATTGAGCGTATGGAAGGTTTGCGCGACAAGGCCGAAGCCACGTTGATGAAAGCTGAACAAGCCCCTGAAGGAGAGCGTCACGTCCACATGGCAGAACACATGAAGATGCTTGGGGACATCATGAGCCAGCTCCACAACGATCACCCAGATGCCTCAATGTCACCCCAAGAGCATCTAGCCTGGATGGAGAAGCACGACAAAATCGTTGATGACGTTTTGCGCCAGATGCAGCGCGAGCACAAATTGATGCTTTCAGAAAACCATCAATAAACGCCCCCTGGATAAGTACTTGTCAGCATCTTGTTGCGGCGTCAATTGGACGCCGTATCTATTTAGAAAACTGACAAAGAAGTAATGCCCAAGTCAGTTAGCTGGCAGCTGAGCATCATTAGCATAGCCAATGTTCCCACGTATTCCTGAGGTCACCATGAAAACTACGCTCGCTACCCCGTTCATCGCAGCAATGACCCTGTTTTTCGCTGCCACGGCTATGGCTAATGCAGGGCATGGACAAGACGACATAGGCCAGCCTGGTGTGGCCTCTGACGTTACCCGCACGGTTGAGGTCGAGATGGGCGACATTTTTTTCAAGCCTAAAAGCATCGACGTAAAACCTGGTGAAACAATCCGCTTTGTCCTTCGCAACGAGGGTTCGCTGCTGCATGAGTTCAACATCGGCAAAGCCGCTGCTCATGCAGCACACCAGAAAGAAATGGCAAGCATGTTCAAGAACGGAACACTAAGCCCTACCGGTACCGGGAAGATGAGCGGCATGAGCCACGGCATGGGCGGAATGAAGATGGTCGCAATGGAGCATGACGACCCTAACAGTGTCCTGATTGAGCCTGGCTCAACCCAAGAGCTGATCTGGACCTTCAACGACAGTGCAGGGCTTCAGTTTGCCTGCAACGTGCCGGGGCATTACCAATCGGGAATGGTCGGCGAATTTGATCTGAAATAAACCGGAGTCGGCTGTTTCTGCCGGCCCGACGCAAGAGTTGGCTACGCTAAGTCGCAAGTAACATAGCAACGCTTCTCAGCCGGGGTCCGTGCGGAAACATCACCGCACCACTGTGGAGCCGCAAATCAGCGTTGTACTGAATATGCTCATTTCTAGTAGCACCTTACAAGGGGAATAGACATGCCTACCACCTCTGGCCATCACGACCATAATCACACCCATGCTGCTTCCCGGGATGATGCTGATCTACATGACCCGGTGTGTGGAATGGCAGTCACTTCGTCGAGTAAATTTGCTGAGACTTACCAAGGACAGACGTATCGGTTCTGTAGCCTGAAATGTCAGGAGAAGTTTCGAGCGGACCCTGAGCGCTACAGTGGCCACGTGGTGCGCAACGAGTCAGGCAGCACAACGCCGGAGTCTGCGGTACAAACGGGCACTGAATTTACGTGCCCGATGCATCCTGAAATACGGCAGACCGGACCCGGTAACTGTCCTAAATGTGGCATGGCACTAGAGCCTGTCATGCCGGCGCTTGATGAAGAAGAAAATCCTGAACTCCGGGATTTCAATCGCCGCTTCTGGTGGTCGCTGCCCTTAACCGTGGTCGTAACCGTGCTCGCGATGGCGGGTCACTCGTTACAACTTCTTCATGGTTCGGCTCAAAACTGGATCGAGTTCGCTCTGGCGACACCCGTGACCTTATGGGCAGGATGGCCTTTTTTTGTAAGGGGACTGGCCTCGGTTAAAAATCGCAGTCCCAACATGTGGACTCTGATTGGGTTGGGCACCGCCGCAGCTTATCTGTACAGCGTCATAGCAACGCTCTTCCCCCAAAGTTTTCCCGCCAATTTCATGCAAGATGGACGTATCGGCGTTTACTTCGAAGCGGCAGCGGTCATCATCTCGCTCACGTTGCTTGGCCAGATCCTTGAGCTCAAAGCCCGATCACAAACTTCCGCCGCCATTAAGTCACTTCTCGGCCTTTCGCCCAAAACTGCACGTCGGATCAATGCCGATGGCGAAGAGGAAGACATTCCTCTCACCCATGTGCACCTGGGAGACCACTTACGGGTCAGACCAGGTGAAAAGGTGCCAGTTGATGGTTCGGTACTTGAGGGTGAAAGTGCGGTGGATGAGTCGATGCTCACTGGCGAGCCAGTCCCGGTAATGAAGAAAGCTGGAGATAGCCTGATCGGCGCCACGCTGAATACGCATGGAAGCCTGGTAATGGAGGCGCAGAAGGTCGGTGCCGAAACCATGCTGTCCCAGATCGTACAGATGGTCGCGAGAGCTCAGCGTTCCAAGGCTCCTATGCAACGAATGGCCGACTCGATTGCCGGCTACTTCGTGATGGGTGTTATCACGATTGCGATAATGACATTTATCGGTTGGGGGCTTTTCGGCCCTGAGCCCAGTTGGGTGTTTGGTCTAATCAACGCTGTCGCCGTGCTGATCATCGCTTGTCCCTGTGCGTTGGGACTTGCTACGCCTATGTCGATCATGGTGTCGACAGGTAAAGCAGCCAGCAAGGGTGTTTTGTTCAGAGATGCCAGTGCAATTGAAAGCCTTTGCAGAATCGACACGCTGATTGTCGACAAGACAGGCACCCTGACAGAGGGACGGCCCGTGTTTCACAGCGTGGAGGCCACTCCCACCTTCAATCCCGACGACGTCCTTCACCTGGCTGCCAGCCTTGATCAGGGCAGCGAGCATCCTTTAGCACATGCGATCGTCGATCACGCCAGATCCGAGAACATCAAGCTGACCAAGCCGGAATCCTTTGAGTCTGATTCGGGTATCGGCGTCAGTGGCGTTGTCGATGGCAAAAAGCTCCAGCTGGGGAACACCGCGTTGATGGAAGCCGCAGGCGTGACCACCAGCCCCCTACAAGAGCGCGCTGAGGTATTGCGACTTGACGGCATCAGTATTGTCTACCTCGCCGTCGACGGCGCATTGGCAGGTTTGTTGGCCGTCTCAGATCCGATCAAGCCGACCTCAAAAGAGGCCGTCACCAAGCTTAAGGCTCACAACGTTAAAATCATCATGGCTACTGGGGACGGGCTTACTACCGCTCGGGCTGTCGCTAGGGAAATGGGGATTGAAGAGGTCCACGGTGAAGTCAAACCCCAAGACAAGGAGCGCCTGGTGGCAGACCTACAGCAATACGGGCGAAAAGTGGCCATGGCGGGTGACGGTATCAACGATGCTCCGGCCCTGGCGCGAGCAGATGTGGGGATAGCCATGGGAACGGGGACAGACGTGGCGATGAATAGCGCGCAACTCACGCTGGTAAAAGGTGACCTGATGGGGATCTTACGAGCACGAGCTCTTTCGGTCGCCACAGTTAAAAACATGCGCCAGAATTTGGGCTTTGCTTTTCTCTACAACTCAATGGGTATACCTCTTGCCGCTGGTTTGCTCTATCCATTGACGGGGCACCTCCTGTCGCCAATGATCGCTGCCATAGCCATGAGCGTCAGTTCCGCGTCGGTAGTTTTCAATGCATTGAGGCTGAGGAATACCCGAGTTGACTGACCTTCAAAATTGCAGCGTTTTAACTCGGGGGGAATGGCTATCCATGTGCTTTCTTCAATTCCTTTAAGCGCGCATTCGCCCGTTGCACAGCGGCCATTTTTTCAGGCCGCTTCATGCGCTTCCACTTTCTGATGTCTTCCTTATTCCGCCCGCAGCTCACACACAGATCACCACTGAGTTGGCAAACCGAGATACAGGGATTCTCGATCTCTTTTGCCATAGTCAGCCCCCCTTAGCTTTATGTAATTCAGCCACGCGATGTTTCCAGTCGCCTATGTGCGTGCGTTGGCACTCTTGCTCCGAGTCGAAGCGGACATTGCGGTCTGAAACAGGCAGGTCAAGATTGGCCTCTTTCAAGGCGATCGCCGTCAACTCAAAGATGCGGGCCTTCGCGTCAATCTCGGCCCGCTTCCTGTCAGCCAGGGTTTCGAACACCCAGATGACCTTCAGGGTTTCAGCCAACGCACTTAGGTCAGCGGTGTGAGTGAGCCAAATAAACCCCTTTATCTCATCCTTTGCTGTTTCGCACGCGTCGGTGAGCGTGACGATCAACTGGCGCTCGATCCGAGCCAGTTCACGTTTACCGGGCGGCATCGGTGTGTCCTATAGAGGTTGTGCTGGACAGGCGCTGAGTCATGTCTGCCGGAACTCGACGGTCAGGTGGCTGACTTCGTGAACTGTTTTGAGACGCTCACGAATGCTCTCGGCGTTCACAGTGGCTTCACCTAGAACGCTGACGATCGCCGCGCACGCTTGAGGTCCCACCCTCCAAACGTGCAAGTCTGTAATGGTAGCGCCACCAGGTTTCTCAACGAGTTCGCGGATTTCCTCGGCAACGTGCGCGTCGGTCTGATCGAGCAACACGCCCGCAGTTACCCCCATCAAGGTCCAGGCCCAACGAGCGATAACGATAGCGCCGACGATACCCATGACCGGGTCGAGCCACACCCAACCCAGATATCGACCGGCAAGCAAGGCAGCGATGGCCAGAATCGACGTCAGCGCGTCTGCAACGACGTGGACATAGGCGGACCTCAAGTTGTTGTCGTTTCCGTTGTGGGCATGAGGGTGATCGTGGTCGTGCCCATGTCCATGCCCATGCCCATGACCCAGCAGCAGGGCACTGACAATGTTGACGAGCAAACCGACAACGGCGATGAGGGTCGCGGTGCCAAACTGAACCGGTGTTGGCTGCAACAAACGCATGACCGATTCAACGCCAATGCCCAACGCAACAATGCCGAGAATCAGCGCCGAGGCGAACCCGCCCAAGTCTCCAACCTTTCCTGTACCGAAACTGTAGCGCTGGCTGGTAGCGTGGCGTTTTGCGTATCCGTAAGCGGCCGCCGCGATGCCCAATGCGCCGGCATGGGTTGCCATGTGGAAGCCATCGGCCAGTAACGCCATCGAACCCGTGATATAGCCGGCGGTGATCTCCCCGATCATCATTACCACCGTGAGTGCTACAACCCAAAGCGTACGCTTGGCATTCTCGTCGTGCGCTGAGCCTAGAAACACGTGGTCGTGTGTGTAATCGATGTCTGTCCTGCTCATACGTGTTTACCTGGATGCATTCACTTGGAGTACCGGCGGATAGCTTCAAGAAGCTCTTCGACGCCCTTGTTACGCTCTTCTTCGCTGAGCGCAGGGTTCGCGACATGCTCTCGTGCGTGATCCTCGATGATCTCTTCCATCAGCCCGTTGATGGCACCCCGAGTGGCCGCAACAAGATGTAGTGTCTTGGCGCAGTCGAAGTCCGATTCCAATGCTCGTTCAACAGCTTGAATTTGCCCGGCAATACGTTTTACACGTTTAAGAAGATCGTCTTTGTGTGATGCGATATGACCCACGCTATACCCCCCCTACCTATATAGGGTCGCATGATAGGCCTCCCCCCTATACCTATGCAAGGTTCGCGGGAGGACAGATCAAAGCCGTTGACGAAACGAGAGGCATACAAAATCGTTGGATCAAGCGAGAGAGCCGCAATGTTGCCGTTAGCCGACCTTTACCGACGAGAACAATAGGGCGCACTCCTGGAAACCGTTCAAATGGTAGCGAGCTAATTAGCAGCCGAGTGGTCAAGTCCCGTAAAACTTCTCGAAATCTGCGCTCACGGCTTTGATTAGATAATCGTTGACCTTGCCATGGTGTCAACGTCGATGCTGTCGCTGCGGGTAAAGACACCGCTCAGCACGAGGGTAATTTACATGGTTGTCTTAGATGTATCAGGCATTGGTTGCGGCAGCTGCGTCGGCAAAATCACCAGAGCGATCCAGGCACTGGACGACAACGCTACGGTCTCCGTCGATCGATCAACCGGTAAGGTGAGTGTTGAAAGTAGCGAAAACGCTGAACAGCTCCGTAAAGCTGTGGAGGCTGTTGGTTTTCCTTCCAAGATCAGCCATTGAATGGAGACGCCTGCTCCTGAGTAGAGCGTCGTCTGATGGTGAATACCTTTGAATCCGAAAGTACCTGAGCCGCTGTATCGGCCAAAGTTGGCTCGCATGCGCCTATGCTGCTAGTCACCGCGCAGAGCTTTGAGCAAACCCTTGAATGCTCCATTTAGCCGAGTAAAAGCGGCATCGAAACGTATCGCGTTTTCCGTGTATTTCGCGACCTCGACCTGCTGATCGACAGTATTTTGGTCCAAGGCAGGCTGAGCCGGCGTGCTGTAAAGCAAGTCGCGCCCGTATATAGCCACCGCCGATTCTTTCTTAAGAAAATGCTTTGCGTTTGTTGTTTTCAAAGAAAACGCAGTGGTAGCAGGTTCTTTGGTTTGGCTGGCGAGCACAGTAGAAAAATCCAAGTCTTGGGCTTTGAAGTTCGGAGTGTCAGCGTTCGCGATATTGTTACTTAAGATCTCAGCTCTTTGGCCACGATAAACTAACGCTCTTTCTGCGGAGCCTAATGCTTTCTCAAAATTAATACTCACAATTAATCACCCTCGGTGGCATTACTATCTTCTTTGATCATTGAACACCCAGCTGTTGCAGCAGAGCATTCAAGTCTCCTTTTAATTTTAATGCAGAGACCTAGAACATCGCCTCCGTGAGAATTAATGGAACCCAAAGCAATGATTACACTTCAATCTTATATTCAATAAAAGTCGCGCAATGCGAAAAGATGGAGACCATACGTATTAAATAGCGTGTACTTCAAGAAAAATATTCCAAACTGACACAACTGTAATATTGGCCTAAGCTTCCTGACAGGGGGTGTCTCTTATAGTCCAACTGAGTCTTTTGCTCACCCCCAAAGAGTCCAATCCATGATGTGATTCAGAGGGGATATTTTCACACATCTGAGGTAGCCCATATGAACACCATCAAAACCTTGTTCGTCGTCGCAGCGCTGACTGTTTCCACTCTGGCCATGGCTGAAGGCGGTGGTGACCGGACTTTCGCACGTATGGAAGTGGCCAGGACGAATTCGATGGAATCGTACCAGGTAGCTCAAACGCAGAGCGCTCAACCGCCTGTCGCTGAAAGCAAAGCCAAAGCGATGGACCATAAAAACTGCTGAACGATCAGGCACGCGGCCAAGCTGACAGAAATGTAATCACGAAGGTGGTTTAGATGTGGCAATTTCTGAGCTCGCTTGCAATGAAAAATTCGTCTTTTTTTCGGTACGCGAAGCTCATCTTGCCAACTCACGGGTTGATTTGAACGGCTCCCTTTTGACTGATTGGAAATAAACGGCATGCATTCCAAAACCTCTAGACGGACATTCGTTAAAGGCCTGGCCGCCGGCGGCATCCTTGGTGGCCTTGGTCTGTGGCGCACTCCTGTATGGGCAGTGACCAGTCCCGGCCTGCCGAGCGTCCTCACCGGCAACGAATTTGATCTGTTTATTGGTGAAACGCCGGTAAACATCACTGGCTCGCCGCGCACAGCCATGACCATCAATGGCTCGTTGCCGGGGCCTTTGCTGCGTTGGCGCGAAGGCGAGACGGTCACTCTGCGCGTGAAAAACCGTCTGGAGCAAGATACCTCCATTCACTGGCACGGCATCATTTTGCCTGCCAACATGGACGGTGTACCGGGTTTGAGCTTCCATGGCATCGCGCCCGACGGCATGTACGAGTACAAGTTCAAGGTGCATCAAAACGGCACGTACTGGTACCACAGCCATTCTGGGTTGCAAGAGCAGGCCGGTGTTTACGGGCCAATAGTCATCGATTCGAAAGAGCCTGAGCCGTTTCAATACAATCGCGACTATGTGGTGATGCTGACTGACTGGACCGATGAGGATCCTGGTCGCGTCATGGCCAAACTCAAGAAACAATCGGACTACTACAACCACCACAAACGTACCGTGGGCGACTTCATCGACGACGTCAGCAAGCAAGGTTGGTCTGCTGCCGTCGCCGACCGGAAAATGTGGGCCGAAATGAAAATGAACCCCACTGATCTGGCAGACGTCAGCGGGGATACCTACACCTACCTCATGAATGGCCAAGCGCCGAACGGCAACTGGACCGGTATTTTTAAGCCTGGCGAGAAGCTGCGCCTGCGCTTTATCAATGGCTCAGCGATGAGCTATTTCGATGTTCGCATTCCTGGTTTGAAAATGACCGTGGTGGCGGCCGACGGCCAATATGTCCAACCAGTCAGTGTCGATGAATTCCGCATCGCCGTGGCAGAAACCTATGATGTGATTGTTGAGCCTGCCACCGAGGAGGCTTACACAATCTTCGCCCAGTCCATGGATAGAACCGGCTATGCGCGGGGGACCTTGGCAGTTCGTGAAGGACTGAAAGCACCGGTACCGGCGATCGATCCGCGTCCGCTGTTGACCATGGATGACATGGGCATGGGCGGTATGGCTGGCATGGACCATGGCAGCATGGCTGGCATGGGCGGCGGCGATATGAAACCGGGTGACATGTCAGGTATGGCTGGCATGGATCACAGCAAGATGCAGGGAATGGACGAAGGTGGCATGACCGGGATGACCGGCATGGACAGTGGTGACATGACTAATATGGCCGGCATGGACCATAGCAAGATGGCAGGTATGGACAAAGGTGACATGTCCAACATGGCCGGCATGGACCACAGCAAGATGGCGGGGATGGACAAAGGTGACATGCCCAACATGGCCGGCATGGATCACAGCCAGATGGGAGGCATGGGGGGCATGGGAGGCGAGATGCAATCTCACCCAGCGTCCGAAACCAACAACCCGTTGGTTGACATGCAGGCCATGAACCCAACGCCAAAACTGAACGATCCAGGTATCGGTTTGCGGAACAACGGTCGACGCGTGCTCACTTACTCAGATCTGAAGAGCACTTTCCAGGACCCTGATGGCCGAGAGCCCAATCGCACCATTGAGCTGCATCTGACCGGTCACATGGAAAAGTTTTCCTGGTCCTTCAACGGCATCAAATTTTCTGATGCTGAGCCCCTTCGTCTCAAGTACGGGGAGCGTCTTCGCATCACCTTGGTAAACGACACCATGATGACGCACCCCATCCACCTTCATGGAATGTGGAGCGACCTTGAAGATGAAAACGGCAAGTTCATGGTACGTAAGCACACAATCGACATGCCACCGGGTACCAAGCGCAGCTATCGAGTCACCGCCGATGCTTTAGGTCGCTGGGCCTATCACTGCCACCTGCTTTTCCATATGGAAATGGGCATGTTCCGTGAAGTACGGGTTGATGAGTAAAGGAGACGATCTGTGAGCACACACCTAAATCGTAAATCGCTGGTCGGTTGCCTCTTTGCCTTTGGCCTGATGGGTGGATTCTCCTGCGTAGCATTGGCAGTCGAAGAACGTCGTGATCATTCACCTGCTACTTCTGCGGATGCGCCGAACAAGACTGCGACCACGTCAAACGAGGCAACGCCGAATCACGCGACGATGCCTCATACCAAGATGCGCCATGAGTCGATGGATCATGACCAAGAAAACAAGAAGGCGGATTGAGATCATGACCAGGAATTTTTTACGCCCAACGTTGATGGTATTGGCAGTTTCTACGAGTCCTGTCTTCTTTGCCGTGGCTCACGCCGCTGAAGAGATGGATCACTCCAAGATGAACCATGGCTCCATGGGAGCGATGGACCATAGCAACATGGGGGCTATGGACCACAGCAAGATGAAAATGGACGACGGTCAAATGACCGGCATGGAAAGTATGGATGAAGGGACGACGACAACCAGTCGAACCCCTGTCCCCGTACTTACCGATGCTGACCGTGCAGCCGCCTTTCCAGATGTCGCTGGTCATGGTGTCCACGACAAAACAATCAACTCTTTCATGCTGCTGGATAAGTTTGAATACCAGGATGCTGACAACGGTAGTGCGTTGGCTTGGGATGCGAAAGGATGGATCGGCGGTGACATTGATCGACTGTGGTTGCGCTCGGAAGGCGAACGTACCAATGGCGTGACGGAAAGTGCTGAATTATCCGCGCTCTGGGGGCACTCCATCGGACCGTGGTGGGACGTCGTCACCGGTGTACGACAGGATTTCAAACCAGGGTCTCCTCAAACCTGGGCCGCACTCGGCATTCAGGGCATGGCCCTCTACAACTTCGAGGCCGAAGCGACTGCCTACATCGGTGAGAACGGTCAATCGGCTGCTCGACTGGAAGGCGATTACGACATTCTGCTGACGAATCGATTGATCTTGCAGCCGACGGCCGAGGTCAATTTTTATGGGAAGAATGACCCTCAGCGCGGCATCGGGTCCGGATTAGCCAACACCGAAGTGGGGCTCCGATTGCGTTATGAGATTGTCCGCCAATTTGCCCCTTATATCGGGGTGAGTTGGAGCCGTTCCTATGGCAATACGGCAGACTTTGCACGTGAGGAAGGTGAAGATGCCAGCGAGGCACGCTTTGTCGCCGGTATCCGGATGTGGTTCTGAGAACCGGGCATGAAGATTACACTGAAGGCACTGATAGCTGCTGGTCTGGCCACCGTAGCAGCGGCTGCCGGCGTGGTATATTTCGGCGTGATCAATGTCGGGGCGGATGATCCCCACTCTGCCCCTGTCTACGCGCTACTTTCTATTGCTCGGGATCGCTCGATCGAAGTGCGCTCGCGCGACATTCAGGTCCCCGACCTGAGCCAAGAAGCCCTCATCCGTGAAGGTGCTGGCAACTACAACTCGATGTGTGTCGGTTGCCATTTGGCTCCGGGCCTTACAGGCACCGAACTGAGTAACAGCCTTTACCTCGCACCTCCGAACCTTTCAAAACTGGGCGTCGATGGGCACCCAGCCGCAGCTTTTTGGATCATCAAGCACGGCATCAAATCCACCGGCATGCCCGCGTGGGGCAAAAGCATGGCCGATCCGTACATATGGGGGATGGTCGCATTTCTCCAGCAGCTTCCGTCACTTGATACAGAGCAATACAAAGCCCTGATCACGAGTAGCGGTGGCCATCAACACGGTGGTGGCGAAAGCGTGATGCACAACCATGAGGGTCAACATGGAACGACCCAGGGGCAAAGTGGCGCAGGTGCTGCCAACCAAAGGGCGGAAGTCCGCGCTAATGATGACGAGAAAAACACGGCACATGCCCATGGCCCCTCCGCAGCGCCGTCTGCAAAGGAGCCTGCGGACCACGCCGATCATAAGGGTAGGGAAGCTTCAGATGACGCGGCCCCGACTCCAACCGTACAGCCCAAATCACATACACATACTGATGGGAAGGAACATACCCATGCGAAATAATTCTCTTCGTCGCAGACGGGCACTTCGTCTCGCTGCTCTCGTGGCTCTGTTCATCAGTTCAGCCAGTCACGCAGCAGAGCCATTGACGATCGATGTACATCGCGACGCTAATTGCGGATGCTGCAAGAAATGGGTCCAGCACCTTGAAGCCAGCGGCTTTACCGTCGTTGATCACGTGGAAACCAACATGAGCGCGATCAAGCGCGGTCTCGGGATTTCTCCTGAGCTCTCGTCCTGTCACACAGCAACCATCAACGGAAAGTTTGTTGAAGGTCACGTGCCCGCCGAGCAAATCATTGCGATGAGCAAACGTGATGACCTGCTCGGGATTGCCGTTCCAGGCATGCCGGCCGGCTCCCCAGGAATGGAAGTGGACGGGAAACATGACGCGTATAACGTAATCGGCTTGTCAAAGGCAGGCACAGACCACGTCGTTGCTGAATACCCCGAAAACTGATCTTCTAATCTCACTCCTGCATGCTGAAGGTCATGGCCGTGCAGAGGACATAGCTCATTTCGAACGTAAAAAAGGCGCCACTAGGGCGCCTAAACCACCTCCCAAACCAAAGGAAAAACAAGGAGGCGGGATGTATCAGGTGGTCGAGCAATTGTTTACTGCACGTTAGAAACCCTTCGACTGACGGAATGATTTCATAAAATGGATAACTTCAGGCTTTCCTGAAAATTACTTCTACGTCAGCGAGCAGTAAGCTAGTTTCGGACAAAGGAGAATTATGCAGTTCTTAAATAATTTCATTGTCTAGCTTCCATGGGGGCAGTTGTCGGCCATGACCTTATATTCCACGGTGTTAAGCTTGCCCGTAGAGTCTTCATAGGTCATGCGCGAAGGGGCAACCCCACAGGTTTTATTGGCTTGCGTGACACTGACGACCTTGTGGATATCGAGGTTCATACCATATTCATAATGAACAACTTCAGGAGGAGTCTTGCCGTTCCTTGAGGCATATTGCTCCATTACTTGTTGGTTCTCTTGCATCATTCGACCATACACGCGGTCACCGCCACCTTCAGCCATGGCTAATGAAGATAAGGTCAAAATCGAAGCGGCGCAAAACGCTTTCACTGCTGTCATTGCTTTCATTGCTTTCATGATTTTCTCCTAAAGCTCAATTTACTGAGTTAAAGAGTAACAAGTGAAAGCTTTCAGAAAGCTGCCGCGAAGGTTACTAATGTGAAAGGTGGACGCTACGTAAGCGTCCGAACTACACCGCCTTGCATCTCAGACCTTAATCCCCTTTAACCGCTGATTGACGCGCTCACACTCAAAAACTGCGAAATTGCACCCCACTTGACCACCCATTTGCGTTGCAACTGAC
>NZ_JAEKCY010000038.1:0-16397 GCF_016405475.1 Pseudomonas sp. MF6767
TAGGAACCGAGTGTTGGCTGCATGAAATACCCGTTTAAAAGGCTAGATCTGGTGCTCACTTAAATTTGAGTGCACACGATGTCTTGGCTTTGCGGGGCTGGGTAGATGACATGGCCGGACGGTTACGATCATCAAGACACCTCGACCGATTTATTGCATATGCTGGTCAACCTTTCTGTCATTCAGTTCACTGCTGAAGTCCTCGCCAAGCTTGGCGATGCGGTGCCGGCATCAGTTCGCCTTTTTCCCAGCGAGAGTCCCCTCTGGCTACAGCTGGTTCTGGTCGCAACCGTCCTCGATTTAAGCCTGTATGTCATGCATCGCATCAGCCATCGGGTGCATTGGCTGTGGCGTATGCACATGATTCATCACAGCGCTGATCGCCTTTATTGGATGAATGGGGAGCGCAGACATCCGCTGCATGCGGCGCTAATGGCCGGACCGGGGCTGGTGGTTCTGCTCGCCTCAGGTGCGCCGTCGGCCGTTATCGCGACTTGGTTCAGCATCTTGACCGTTCATTTAGCCTTCCAGCATTCGAACCTGGACTACTCGTTGGGCTGGTTACGCAACGTGATTGGAGTCGCCGAGACACATCGCTGGCACCATAAGCGAGAGTTCGAAGATGCCCAGGTCAACTTCGGAGAGTTTTTACTTATTTGGGATCACCTATTTGGAACCTTCTATGACGCAGCAAACAAGCTCGGTGATGCGCAGGTAGGGCTAAAAGAGCGAGACTTTCCAACAGGCTATCGTGCGCAGCTAATCGCGCCGTTTAGGCGCAAGCCTCAGAACCGTATGATCTGAAGTTGCGTACCACGAAACGCCTATTCGCGCATTTACTGCCATGTGTTGTAGGGTCGCGTAGTGACGAACGTCGTAGGGTATGAGGAAGGTATGTATCGAAATTAGGGAGTTTATGTCTTTCGCATAAACTCCCTAATTTCAATACATACGCTGTGCTCAGCACCCCATTCCCAGCACTTGCCCAAAACGAATGCGGCCATCACTTCGTTTCGCTGAGTCACAAAGTGTCCGGTTCGAAGCCGATCCAGCGCCCATCACCCTCGAATCGCTCTTGAAATCAAAGCAAATGGCCTTAAGATGATCTTATCTTGCCATCATCGTTTTTAATCATGGATGTTTCTCGGGGGTAGGTCGGAATGGCAGAACAAGAAGATGCTAAGCCCGCAAGCGGGCGCTTCAACACAAATGAAGAGACGAAGCGGATCGTATGGACACAGACCGCTGGTCATTGTGAACTGTGCGGTACGGATCTGACGTTCGACTATCGTGCTGGCAAGCCAATGAGATGGGGCGAAGTGGCGCATATTCTGCCCGCCAGTCCCAAAGGCCCTCGGGGACGCGCGGATCATGATGCTGAGGCGCACACTAACGATACCGCTAATCTGATGCTCCTGTGCCCAGGTTGTCATGACAAAATTGATCGTGATGCAGACGGGTATCCTGAAAATGATTTGAGTGGTTTACACCAAGCGTACCTGGAACGCATCCGACTCGCCGCAACGACCCCCGATGGTGGTAGAGCCATTCCTCTCATCGTCCTGAGTCAGCATTTCCAGACGATCAACGACATTCCCGTTCGCGATCTGTTGACTGCGATGTCGGCTGAAGGACTAACGGCCTTCGATCAAGGCATTAAAATCACTTTCCCTGCACCCGGACCGCGAGGTAGGGACGCGACCTATTGGCAGAACATCAAAGACAGTGTCCAGTATGAGTTGGAGCAGCAACTCAAGCGTCGCGGCGGCACCTACGGCGATGCGCCTGCACTAGCTGTAGTGGGCTTGGCCGATATCCCGGCATTGATGATGTTGGGCCAGGGTATCGGCGACCGTTCCAAACGCTTGATCTTCTCCTTCCACCGCGAGCATCGGTTGCGCTGGCCCGATCAGTCCGCTGAGCCGCCCGCTTTTTTGTTTACACCTCCCTCCGACGGCGACGGGCCACTGGCGCTTGTGCTCTCCATTTCTGCGCAAGTCCCGGTTCGCGACGTGACCGACGCTCTGCCCGGTGCACGTATTGCAGAGCTGTCGATCCCAGAACCAAGCTATGCGATGGTACAGAACCGTCGGGTGATTCATGCCTTTCGTGACGCACTTCAAATACGGCTGAGCCAGCTTGAAGCTCTGACTCCTGAACCGATCCACGTCTTCGCCGCTATTCCTGCGGCATTGGCCATCGAGTTTGGTGCGTTGCTCACAACGCAGCATCAACATACGTACCTGATCTTTGATCGGGACAAAGAAAACCAAGATCGGTTTACGCAAACGCTGCAATTGGGCTCGATAGCCCAGGAGGCTAGGTAAATGCTGTTGAGCAACGAACAGACCAAGCGCAACAGTTGGGAATATTTTCTGCTTCGCGCCGCGCGGGAAATCTCGCTGTCGGAAGCGCAGTACCAGAAAATCAATGACCGCTACTCCCAACTGGAAAAAATCCTCTCGGCCTCCGACAACCCGCTCCTCGCTGAGGCCCATATCTTCGTTCAAGGCTCGATGCGGCTGAAAACGACCATCAAGCCAATCCCCGGTGCGCCTGCGGATCTGGACACCATTGATGCGGACGCGATTATCTGGCTCCCTCACGCTCAAGGCGCTAGTGCGAAGGAAGTTCTAGAAGCGATTGAGCAGCGTTTTAGGGAAGGCTCCCGCGTTCAGGAAGAAGTTAAGCAATTACGTCGTGGCATCCGGATTGTTTATGCCGACGAGAATCCAGGCTTCCACATCGATGTCACCCCCGCACGTGCGATCAACGGAAATGGCGAAGCCAACGGCGAGGGTAAACTGGAGGTTCCGGATCGGGTCACAGGGTGGAAAGCAAGCAGCCCTATCCCGTACTCGAATTGGTTACAGGTTGCCTCTGCCCAGGAAATTTCTCTGGAAAGCTTGGTAGTTGCCAAAAGCCAGCGGATGCTCGATGCCGCGACACAAGATCCTTTGCCGCATTATCAGGATTACATCGATCAAGATCCCCTGCGTGCGACCATAAAGCTGCTCAAGCGGCATCGCGATGAATGGGCCATCAACACAAGGAGCGCTGATACTCGCCCCATATCCGCTGTCATAACCACTTTGGCCACTCACGCATACCTGGATGTCGTGAAGGAATCACAGTCGAAGCCTTTGGCTCCGCTCGATGCAATTTTGGAAATCGTTCGTAGAATGCCGCAGCACATCGCGCATAGAGGTAACGATTGCTTTGTCTGCAACCCTGCCGATAACGGCGAAAACTTTGCAGAAAAGTGGAATCGACCAGGCGAGGGGCAAGGCTATCGACAAGCATTTGCCAAGTGGCATGCGGACGCCAGTGCATCCGTATCATTGGGTTTGGAAAGTTTTGAATCCAATGATTCCTTTGCAGAAGCAGTGAAAAAGAATTTCGGTATTGCACCGGCATTCATTTCGGCAGTGAACAATGAGATCCCTGCGAATTGGACCATGCCCGGCCGACCGGATGGCACTACTCGAAACTCTGCTTCGATGGGTTCGCTCTTCGGAGGAGCCAGCGGTGGCGGAACCTCTCAGTCGAGCGTAAAGCCAGTTGGACGCCTTGGCTGATCCTATTACGACGCCATTGCAGCGCGGAATCGCCGCACTGCGAAATACCCTAGGTCAGGATGCTGCCGATGCGTTGCTCCAGCCCGCACCCATGCGGGCTGACGAAGCGGCGTCCTTTCACTTTCCCTTGCCCATCGATTACACGGGCCAGGAGCGGCGACTGCGTATTGGTTTTCCCTCCAACTTCCCCCGTGGGCTTTTGCGACTGAACGTCGAACCCTCTCCGTGGCTGGTCTGGCCGCATGCCACCAAGTCGGGGCTTTGCCTTCATGGCTTTCAGGAACGCCCCATTATGGGCTCCCCGGAGGTCGTTGTAGAGGACAGCCTTAATCGCCTAGCCCAGATCGTTTCGTTGTCCAAGATGGGATCAAGCCAGGCAACGCGCGATATCGAATTTCAGAATGAGATCACTACCTACTGGTCTTTCCAGCACGGTCAGTCATTCCAGAACCTCTTACTTTTGGATCGACCCCAGGCCGCCTCGCAATTGTTTGCGCTCAGCGATCCGCGCCGGGCTGTGCCATCCGGACAGGAAACGGTTTGGCTAGCATCGAACGTAGCTGCACTCAAAGGGCATTACCGACGGGTTGTCGGGCGCTCCGCTGTCATTCGCGCGGCCGAAACTCCCGGTTTTTACGTCAAGCTTCAGACCTATCCGGATATCCGCACCCCGGATCCAGAAGATCTAATGCTGTGGCTAACACCACATCTTCAACCAGACGATGCCGAGCAATTGCTGGCATGGTTTGAGCAGCATGGAACGTTGGCAAATCGATGGATTGTTCTAGAGCTTCCAGGGGGGACGGATGCTCCAACTTATTGCCTCAATGTACGCTCGCTTGGCGTACAGCAGGAGCGGGGGGCAAAGTTTGGCTTGCGTACAGCGCGCCGCAGGCCAGCGATCGCAAATGCACATCCTCCGGCGCTCGTCCGAGCAACTGCCCTGGACGTGCTTGATCGAGCGTCCATTCTGTCCCGCGATAAAAGCGGCACTGCACAGCGCCTTGAAAATGCTCGGGTAGTTTGCGTTGGTGTTGGCTCGCTAGGCAGTGCGGTGGCAATACAGTTGGCACGATCCGGTGTTGGCCACCTTACCCTCATCGATCCTGACACCTTGGTGTCAGCCAATCTGGGAAGGCATGTTCTGGGAGCGGATAGCCTAGGGAGATTGAAAGCGTCAGCGTTGAGGGACAAGATTCTGTTAGATCTCCCGACGACAGAATGCACCGCTTATTCGACATTCGCCGAAGTGGTGATGAGCAGCAAACCAGAAGTGTTCGATAATGCAGATCTGGTGGTGATTACGACAGCAGACTGGCAGTCGGAGGTCACTGTATGGCGAGCCAAATCCAGCGGCGTTCCTTGGGGGGTCTTACAAGCCTGGAGCGAACCGTACACCCAGGTAGGCCATGCGCTATTCGCACCAGCCGGCACCTTTGATGGCCGTCATCTATTCACGGACGTCGGCGATTTCTTGCATAAATTTACAGAGTGGCCGGGAGGGGGTGTGGTTCCATTGCCCGCTTGTGGGGAGAGCTTTATCCCAGGCGGCTCGCTGGGGATGACCAATATCGCCTCTATGGTTTCGCACACGGCCTTACGCGCATTGACCGGCAACATTGCCACTGCATCTTGGGTCAGCAGTATCTACAGGCCTGAAGATGTGCCGAGCCTGGGAGGCCAATACCATGGGCCCGAACTGCCAGATGGGGCGCAGCAAATTTTACTCGAGCGCGGATGGCCGGAAGATAAGGACGAAACGGTATGACGGATATTGCGTGGCGCTGGCGATGGCCGGAAGTTAATTCCGAGCTATTGGTGTCCCAAGCTGTCGCGGACATCTTGAATAGTCATCGGCAGGGCCTTTTTGGCGTGGAGCGAGGGGGACAGTTATTCGTCAATCCGGTTGATCCCAAAGGGTTGCTGCTGGCCTCGGCCACGTTGCCTCATCGCGCTGATCGGTCAGGCTGGTCTTGGCTAGAATTGGATGCGGAGCGATGCCGTCTGGAGATCCAGGCTGCCAACGAACAAGGGTTACGTCTAGTGGGCTATTGGCATACGCATCCCCAATCCATTCCAGTGATATCTCCGGCAGACATCGGAAGTTTTTCCAAATTTGCTGCACGTTACACGCAGGATCTGCCGCACCCCATAGCAGTTATTGTCGGCAAGTCCGAAAAACCAGAAGGTATCAAGGCTTGGTCATTCAGGGACGGCAGATACATTGAGGCAACCTGGGTCGGATGAGCTTCAAGTCCGTGCGGTGGAAGGCGGATCAGCGGTTACCTTTACCCGCTAACATTAGGGCGAAGAGCTCCGCCTGAAAGCGGGCATCATCCAATGCGTTATGGTTGGGTTCGCTGATTGGCTTCAGCGCAGCGGTCATTTTGGATGATTTTGTTTCCTGCCAATTGCAACCTACAGCGCCCATAAAGTAGGCCTTCATGTCGATAGCTGTGAAACCAAAGGGGTTGGTTTCCAAATATTTGTGGAAGTAGTAATTGACGAATGACCAGTCAAACGGTGCGTTTAGCCCTACGAAAATGACCTTCTGCCCCGTTTGGCAGGACGATTTCAGCCATTCACTAAGTGTCAGCATCGCCTCTCGCGGAGCGAGGCCCTCGTGCTCCAGCTTTTCCAGACTCAACCCCGATACTGCCAGTGCTTCTGGATCGTGTTTTGGGCTATCAGGTCGCAGTTCAAGATAGATGGACATTGCAGGTTGGTTTACAAGGCAAGCTCCAATGGAAAGCAGACTGTATTCGCCTGGTATAGGCCCAGACGTCTCGACGTCGACGGAAACATATAGCTCATCAGCGTTCATGTCATATCCTTTTCGTGTAATTGCCTGATCACGCCACCAGCGTATTGCGCGTTCCTTTGGTCAGCTCTGCGCCCGAGCATAATGATGTGTGTCATTCTCTGATGGCTTTGATGAGGGCCAGGCGATCATGAGTGAAACTGAGCGGTGGGTAGCCAAATGCCAGAGTACTGAGGACGGTACTGGCGACATCATCATTGAGCTGCCTCCAGAGTTGCTTGACCAAATGGGGCTAGGTATTGGGGACGATATGGAGCTAACGGTAGCGAATGGCACAATAGTGCTAACGCCCATGCACAACGTAACATCGGTGCTGCCCATGTTTGCTGGCATCCTGCGACAGGATGTCTATCATGCTTACCGCATGCGTCTGGAGGCCCTTCTTGATATCTCTGTCAATGCTTCGTGTCTGGACATTCACCACATGATAGTAGCTGGATTCCCGGCCAGTCTGGTCCATGTGCTGTGTGATGGTGGGACCCTTAGCAATGAAGAACGCGACAGAATCGTTCAACCCAAAGCGCTCAAAACAAGGTTGGCAGCCAATCAGCTCTTGACGCTGCATGAGAGCGATCGCCTGTTCCGGTTTGCACACATCAGCGCCTTGGCCGAGGTGATCTTCGGTGACAAAGGCAAGGCCAAACAATGGCTTTCCAAGCCCAAAGCCCGTTTTTTGGGTGAAAGCCCATCAGCGATGGTCACTACAACCATTGGCACACATCTAGTCGAAGAAATGCTGATTCAGGTGTCTGAGGGCCTTTCATTCTAGTTCCACCGCAGCCGAGTGGAACCAACCCTAAGTAATTATGCGAGCACAGCACGCATTGCTAAGGCGGCGCGCTCCATTAAAGTCGGGCGCTACAGAATTGAATATTTTTCTCGCCGACCTTCAGATAGCGCGCTGATCCGTGCTGCGTCAAAAGGTAACTGAAAAAATAATGCAGGCTTAATGCTGATGGGCTTACATCGTGCGTTATTAAGCGGCTCGCATGCGCTAGCTGAAAGCCAGCGTTAATTAATTGTTCGCGCCAATTCTGACGGCTACACTCCAACCCCATGAAACGCTACCTGCGGTTTTGTCTTATTTTCTTGATCAGCCTGGCGCTTCCCCTCAGCGGGATGGCGGGGGTGCAGGCACCGACAGAACCGTGCCCGATGAAAGCCACGGGCATGGCGATGATGGACGACATGGGCATGGATTGTTGCAATGACATGAAGAGCCCGACCGAGCATGGGAAACCCTGCAAACCGGGTCAGGAGTGCAAGACGGGCGGGATGCTACAAGTTTCGATCGTCAAGCCGCCCGTGACTCTGTTCAGCCCCGTCGTGCTGGCCTTTTCCAGCGATTCCGTTCCTTTGTCCACCCCATCCGGTGTATGGCGACCGCCCCGCGTCTGATTCCTGTCCGTTATTGAACCTCATCCTGTTTTTAACGGGATGGCATGGCTGTGCGCAGGCCTTTTGAAGCGCTCAGCGGATCATCGCAGGAATCGCAAACATGAACCCCAAGTGCTTTTGCACAGGTTGGTCCCTAGTGGCCGGTCTGGCGGCAAGCGTACTGGCCTTGCCGAGCTTCGCTACCTCGCTGACGCTCGAAGAGGCCTTGCGGCTGGCCGAAAACACCGCGCCGTCGCTGTCTGCACAGGATGCAAAGATTCAGGCTGCCAGCAGTGCGGCCATTCCAGCGGGTGAGCTACCTGACCCGAAGCTGCTCGCTGGTCTGCAGAACTATCCCATCGGCGGCCCAGATCGCTGGAGCGTCAATGATGACTTCATGACCATGCAAATGGTCGGGGTCAGGCAAGACATGCCCAATAGTGACAAGCGCAGGGCGCGGATCGAGGTTGCGAACGCAGGGGTTGAGCGTGCCGCTGCCGAGCGTCAGGTCGAACGCCTGAACGTGCGCCAAGCCACGGCGCTGGCTTGGATCAGCAGCTATTCAATAGAGCGCAAAGACGCGCTGTTCCAGGACTTCTACAAGGAGAACCGCTTGCTGAGCGACACCGTCCGCGCGCAAATTGCCGGCGGTCGCGCACAACCGGCCGATGCCGTGACACCGAAGCAGGAAGCGGCGCAACTGGCCGAGCAGCAAGACGATCTGATACGCCAGCGTGCTCAAGCGCGCGCGGCGCTGAAACGCTGGGTTGGTCCGGCCGCCAACGCAACGCCGGCGGGAAGTCTTCCGCAGTGGCCGATCGATACGTCAGGCTTGCCCCATAAACTGCAACATCATCCCGAGCTGGCCGCGTACGGGCCGATGACCCGTGAAGCGCAAGCCAAGGTGCGCGAGGCGCAGGCGGAGAAAAAGTCCGACTGGAGTTGGGAGGTGGATTATCAGCACCGTGATCGGCAGTTCGGCGACATGGTCAGCGTGCAACTTTCCTGGGATCTGCCGTTGTTTCCGCAGACCCGGCAAAACCCAAAAATTGCCGCACGAGAAGCCGAAGTCAACCAACTCGAATCCGAGCGCGAAGCCTTGTCACGCGAGCATACCGAGCAACTGGAAAGTGTACTGGCTGACTATGAACGGCTCAATCGTGCGGTCCAGCGCAATGCGCAAAGTCTGCTGCCGCTGGCCAAAGAAAAAGTCGAACTCAGCATGGCCAGCTACCGCGCCGGTAAAGGCGATTTGAATGCGGTTGTCGCCGCCCGACGTGAACTCATCGAGGCTCGCCTCAAACAAGTCGAAGTGGAGGAACAGCGAGCACTGATCAATGCACGACTGTATTTTGCGTATGGAGAGGTCAGCCAATGAGCCTTAAAAAGAGTGGGGTTTTGCTGGCAGGCGTTGCAATGGCAGTGGGCATCGCCGGTGGTTACTGGCTAGCACTTCAACGCGTCAGCGAAGTACGGGGCGCTTCGCCTGAGCAAAATCAAAACGCACCAAATGAACGCAAAGCCATGTACTGGTATGACCCGATGTACCCCCAACAGAAGTTCGACAAACCGGGTAAATCGCCGTTCATGGACATGCAGCTGGTTCCGCAATACGCCAGTGGCGGCAACGATCAAGCGACGATCAGCATCGATCCGAGCGTGGCGCAGAATCTCGGTCTGCGCTCGGCGATGGTCAGCCGTGGAGTGTTTGCATCCAGCCTTGATGTGAGTGGCATCCTCGGCTTTAACGAACGGGATGTTGCGGTTATCCAGGCTCGTACTCCAGGCTTTGTAGAGCGGGTCTACGCCCATGCACCCGGTGATCTGCTCAAAGCCAATGCGGCGCTGGCGGATATTCTGGTGCCCGAGTGGGCGGCGGCTCAGACTGAGTTCCTGGCCCTGAAAAATAACGGTGATCACGACTTGCTCGCCGCTGCGCGGCAGCGCTTACTGCTTAGTGGAATGCCGCCGGGAGTGATTGCCCAGGTCGAACGTAGCGGTAAGGTCCAACCTTATCTGACTTTGACCAGCCCGATTGGCGGGGTGCTGCAAGAGCTCAACCTGCGCATAGGCATGACCGTCGCGGCAGGCGAGACACTGGCGCGAGTCAATGGTCTGAGCAGTGTCTGGCTGGCGGTGTCCGTTCCTGAATCCGACGCGGGTACCATCGCCGAGGGGCAAAAGGTCGAGGCGCAGTTGCCGGCCTTCCCTGCGACCAAGGTCAATGGCACTGTCAGCACAATTCTGCCGGACACCAATGCGGACAGCCGCACCCTGCGCGTACGGGTCGAACTACCCAATCCAGACGGTCGCCTAAAGCCCGGTTTGACGGCGCAAGTGCGCTTGAGCAGCTCAACTGAGCAGGGTGTGTTGTGGGTGCCGAGCGAGGCCGTCATTCGCACCGGTCGACGTGCCTTGGTGATGCTAGCCGAAGATGCTGGCCGATATCGCCCCGTTGAAGTGCAGCTCGGGCAGGAAAGCAGTGGCAAGACAGTAATTGTTAAAGGTCTGGATGAAGGTCAGAAGGTAGTTACCTCGGGCCAATTTCTGCTCGATTCGGAGGCCAGTTTAAAGGGTATCGTGGCCAGTTCAGCAGACGTACCACCCCGTATCGCAGCAGCCTCAGGTCTGCATGAGGCGGACGGGCAGATCGTCGAAATCGACGATAAAGAAGTCACACTCGCCCACGGCCCCTTCAAGACACTGGGCATGCCGGGCATGACGATGACGTTTCCACTTGCCAATCCTACCCTGATTCAGGGTCTGAAAACGGGCGACAAGGTTCGGGTCGCGGTGAGCCAAACCGACGATGGATTGCGTGTCGAACGTCTAGATAAAACGGGAGGTCAGCCATGATCGCTGCCCTCATCCGTTGGTCTGTTGCCAACCGCTTTTTGGTGCTGTTGGCGACACTTTTCGTCACAGCTTGGGGCATCTGGTCAGTTCAGAACACACCCATCGATGCACTACCGGATCTCTCCGATGTACAGGTGATCATCCGTACCCCTTATCCGGGACAAGCACCGCAGATTGTCGAGAATCAGGTCACCTATCCGCTGGCCACCACCATGCTTTCAGTACCTGGAGCCAAGACCGTGCGCGGGTATTCCTTCTTCGGCGACAGCTTTGTTTACGTGCTGTTTGAAGATGGTACCGACTTGTACTGGGCTCGCTCTCGGGTGCTGGAGTATTTGAGTCAAATACAAAGCCGGTTGCCAGCCAGCGCAAAGCCCGCATTGGGGCCGGACGCAACGGGAGTGGGCTGGATCTATCAGTACGCACTGGTGGATCGCACTGGTGGGCACGATCTCGCGCAACTTCGTGCGCTTCAAGATTGGTTCCTGAAGTTTGAACTCAAGACGCTGCCCAATGTTGCGGAAGTGGCCACCGTGGGCGGCATGGTCAAGCAATACCAAGTACAGCTCGATCCGCTCAAGATGGCCAATCTCGGGATCACTCAGGCACAGGTGACTGAAGCCATCGGCAAGGCCAATCAGGAAACCGGTGGTGCTGTGCTGGAAATGGCCGAAACCGAGTTTATCGTGCGAGCTTCGGGTTATCTAAAGACACTCAACGATTTTCGGACGATCCCGCTGAAGTTGGAATCAGGCGGTGTGCCTGTAAGCCTTGGCGATGTCGCCACGATTCAGCTTGGGCCGGAAATGAGACGAGGCATCACTGAACTTGACGGGGAAGGCGAGACCGTCGGTGGCGTAGTGATTTTGCGCAGCGGTAAGAATGCTCGCGAGACCATTACGGCGGTGAAGAGCAAACTGGATGAGTTGAAAAGCAGTCTCCCAGCAGGCGTAGAAATCGTAACAACCTACGATCGCAGCAAGCTGATCGACCGCGCAATAGACAACCTCAGTTACAAGCTGCTGGAAGAGTTCATCGTCGTTGCCCTGGTGTGCGGGATCTTCCTCTGGCACCTGCGCTCATCCTTGGTGGCAATCATTTCGCTACCTGTGGGGGTGTTGATTGCATTCATTGTCATGCGATATCAGGGCATCAACGCCAACATCATGTCCTTGGGTGGGATCGCTATCGCTATCGGTGCCATGGTCGATGCCGCAGTGGTGATGATTGAAAATGCACACAAGAAAATAGAATTCTGGCACACCTCTCATCCTGGGCAGGAGTTGAAGGGTGAGCAGCATTGGCATGTGATGACCGATGCAGCGGCCGAGGTCGGCCCCGCGCTTTTCTTTTGTCTGTTGATCATCACTCTCTCGTTCATTCCGGTGTTCACATTGGAGGCTCAGGAAGGAAGATTGTTTGGCCCACTGGCGTTTACCAAGACCTACGCCATGGCGGCAGCGGCGGGATTGTCGGTGACGTTGGTGCCGGTGCTGATGGGTTATTGGATTCGGGGACGAATTCCGAGTGAGCAACATAACCCTTTAAACCGCTGGTTGATACGGATCTACCAACCCGCGTTGGACGCAGTTCTGCGCCGTCCGAAAACTACTCTGCTGGTGGCGCTGTTGGTATTTGTCAGTGCGCTATGGCCAATGTTTCGCTTGGGTGGGGAGTTCCTTCCACCACTGGACGAAGGGGATCTGCTCTACATGCCTTCAGCCCTGCCGGGGTTGTCGGTGCAGAAGGCTGCACAACTGCTGCAACAGACCGATCGCCTAATCAAAACAGTCCCTGAAGTTGAACACGTTTTCGGCAAGGCCGGTCGTGCTGAGACCGCTACTGATCCAGCGCCGTTGGAAATGTTTGAAACCACGATTCAGTTCAAACCGCATGAGCAATGGCGCCCAGGCATGACCCAGGAAAAATTGGTGGAGGAGCTGGACCGCGTGGTACGCGTGCCTGGCTTGACCAATATTTGGATACCCCCGATTCGCAACCGCATCGACATGCTGGCCACAGGGATCAAAAGTCCCATCGGGGTGAAAGTTGCCGGCACTAACCTGACGGAAATCGATTCGGTCACCCAGGCGGTTGAAAAGGCAGCCAAAAATGTGCCCGGTGTCAGCTCCGCGTTGGCCGAGCGCCTGACCGGTGGCCGCTACATCGATGTGGATATCGATCGTAATGCAGCCGCCCGCTACGGCATGAATATCGCTGATGTGCAGTCCATCGTGGCTGGTGCTATCGGAGGCGAAAATATCGGGGAGACCATTGAGGGGCTCGCACGTTTTCCGATCAGCGTCCGTTATCCGCGAGAGTGGCGTGACTCACCGGGAGCCTTGGAACAATTGCCCATTTACACATCGTCAGGCATCCAGATCACCCTCGGTACTGTGGCAAAAATAAAAATCACTGACGGTCCACCAATGCTCAAGAGCGAGAACGCGCGGCCTTCGGGCTGGGTATACATCGATGTGCGTGGTCGGGACATTGCCTCCGTGGTCGCCGATCTTCGTCAGGTCGTCAATCAACAGGTCAAGTTGCAGCCTGGTATGAGCCTGAGCTACTCGGGGCAGTTCGAGTTTCTCGAAAGAGCTAACGCACGACTAAAGCTGGTCGTACCGGCCACGCTATTGATCATCTTCGTGCTGCTTTACCTGACATTTGCTCGATTCGATGAGGCCCTGTTGATCATGGCCACACTCCCTTTTGCTCTCACCGGAGGGGCATGGTTCCTCTATTTGCTCGGTTTCAATCTGTCGGTGGCAACGGGGGTCGGCTTCATCGCACTGGCCGGGGTTTCTGCAGAGTTCGGCGTGATCATGCTGCTCTACCTGAAGAATGCTTGGGCTGAACGTGTGGACCTTGGCGATAACTCTGAACATGCACTAGTGGCGTCGATTCGTGAAGGCGCTGTGCAGCGGGTGCGTCCCAAAGCTATGACTGTGGCTGTCATCATCGCGGGCCTGTTGCCCATACTGTTGGGCAGTGGTACCGGCAGCGAAGTGATGAGCCGAATTGCCGCGCCAATGGTCGGCGGCATGGTAACTGCGCCCTTGCTTTCCCTGTTTGTCATCCCGGCGGCCTATCGCTTAATGCGTCGTCGAAATCTACCTAGCAAACCCGTAACTCTGAAAGGAAATGTCGTATGAAACTGACCCTTATTACAGTTGCCAGCACTGCGGTTGTGCTCTCTTTCGCTGCCCATGCACAAGACACGTCAGCAATGAAAATGGACGGTATGGAAGGCATGGAAATGAAGCAGGAATCAAAGCAGATGGCTGTCGCCGATGCCGAGGGCACGATCAAGGCCATTGATCCTGCGAAGCATACCGTGACACTCGCTCACGGTGCCGTCCCAGCTGTTCAATGGCCGCCGATGACCATGGCCTTTTCCGTGTCGGATGACCAATTGGCAGGGTTGAAAGTAGGAGATCGTGTGTCATTCACCTTTCGGGTCGAAGGAGGTAAAGGAACGATTGTTTCCATAAAAAAATGAGTTACTAATGCTGTCGGTTACCTGCACGCATCGTCACGCTGGTAACCGCGCTGTTCCAAGCGAAGCTCACGGATCTAACGCGACATTCTAAAGGGCTGAAAACCCGGCAAGTGGCAGCCCTTCAAACACGATTCTTTACGGGGCAGCAAAGAAAGACATGAACTACAAAGTGAGGGTTGCGACATCTGATGACGCATCTGCCGTCCAGGCCATCTATGCGCCAATGGTTTTGGACACAGTCATCTCGTTCGAGTTGATACCACCGACGGTTGATGAGATGGCAGCACGAATAGCCGCAACACTGCAGATATATCCCTTTCTGGTAGCAGAGGTAGAAGGCAAGGTCGTTGGATACGCTTACGCAGGTCAGCATCGAGCCAGGGAAGCTTATCGCTGGTCGGTAGACGTCACCGTCTATATCGACCCTGCGGTACACAGAAAAGGACTTGGTCGTGCGCTTTATCAGCGACTTCTACCGCTCCTCGAAAAACAGGGGTTTCATGCAGCCTATGCCGGCATTGCCTTACCTAACGCAGGAAGCATAGGTATCCATGAAGCGCTCGGATTTACCCACATCGGCACCTACCCCGAAGTTGGGTACAAGCACAGCCAGTGGCATAGCGTGGGCTACTGGCGCAAACCGCTGTGTGCGGTGACGCCGCCTAAAGAAATCATCCCGTTCATTGAGGTAGAGGGAGTGTAAAGGTGAAGGGTGAGATGACATTGCTGCTATTCGTCGGCATTGAAACCAGGCGGTTCACTTGGAGCTATGCTGATTGATGATTCTCGTTCGAGTCGGTGTATTGATCGACTGGAGGAACGGATGAATTTGGCTGATTTTATCTCAGTGCTTTCCGCAGGTGAGGAAATAGGCGGGTGCCAACTCGCCAATTCAGATGCTGTGGCACTCGCCAATCTGCATTTTCCTTTCCGTGCCTATTGTCTTGTTTCTGAATGGGCGATATTGGACCTCGACGTCACAACGTCTCAGCGGCAAGCGATCGTCGATAGAGAGCTAATCCCTGCTCTGGTTTACGCTTTAACCGTTATCCAAGACAGCAGAGGCCGCTTCCAACCTGGCGATTGGGTCAGAACAACGTTGGGGGTTTCCTTCACTCACGCGTGCTTATTTGAGACGAAAAATACGGTTTATGTGCTTATGGGCGCCGGCCGTAGGGTGAGCACAGACCTAAACATCGCATTGAGCTTGTGTTGAAGGCCTCAGCTTATGCGATCCCCCTTCATGACTGCTTACATTAACTGTTCGTGTCAAACTATGTTGTGAAAAGCCGGACCCTGTATTTGAAGCTCAGTCCATCTGTGTCAGTCTATATTGCTGTTGTCTCTACCCCGAGTCGTCGTACAGACCCCGATTTACGCGAGGTGCTGTGTCAAACTATGTTGTTGTTAACCAGCGGCAGATGAACCAGCTCGAAAAAACCATTGTTGACTCAGCGCGTACCCAGCTCATTGAGCTACGGCACGCTCTGGCGGAGTCGGAAGGGTTTGAACATGGCAGATGAACTGGATGATCTGAGCGCCGACGAACTGGCGATTATTGACCTCAAGTCCTTGACCCCGGAACTGGCAAAGCAGATTGTACTTTTCCGCAAATACGATGAAGGGGAGCTGACTGCCCGTGAGTATTTGCAAGCAGTGGCATCCCTTCGATCAAATCGACCCAGTGGCAGCGTGCCAGATTCGGCCCCTGCGAAAAAGCTGACTGGCTTAGTTCCTATAGCAGCGATTGCCGCTATTGCCTTCGCTGTTGGTCTAGCAGTGGGGCCGTGGGCTTCAAAGAAGGTCTACGGATATTCCTCTGTGGAAGAGTGCCTGCTTGATGCGAAGAATCGTTATCAGGCGAGCGCATGTGACGAATTGTTTCCACGAACGGCCAAATAGACGCTGAACACTATCGGGGCGATAGCCTGAAAATTAGGCTCAAGTAATCACGGAAACGCGGCTACCGCGCCCAGGGCTTCCGTGCTACATGATCATTTTTTTGTGAGCTGGAGCGGAAAATGGATGAGATTTCGTTGGAGCAAGATGGTGTCCACTGCACAGCTGAGTACGAGGTACATGGTGAGGAGCTGTATGTGTATCTGCCTGACGGTGAATGCCGCCAGACGACATTGAATGAATCGCCCCTAGTTTCGTAGACACCTCCAAGCCTTAAAATGAGGCCCATTAGGAGGTGCCATGAGCAACCAGCGATATCCCGAAGAATTCAAAATCCAGGCGGTCAAACAAGTGACCGAAAAGA
>NZ_JAEKCY010000039.1:0-8313 GCF_016405475.1 Pseudomonas sp. MF6767
GCGTCACGCTTTTGGACGCGGAGCGTCCTGGCCTGCATTCCCACGCAGAGCATGGGACCGATCAAGACCGCGCCGCGCCACCGGCCCAGAGCGCTCTTCAATCTGGCGCTTGAGGTCCTGCCGCAACCCCAGCAAAAACGCCAACTCCGCCACCACAAACAACGGCCCCACGATCAGCCCGGACACATCGTCCACAAACGCAGGCTTCCTGCCTTCGTAGTAATGCCCGATGAACTGAATCACCCAGCCCACCACAAACATCCCCACGCCGCTGCTCAGCCACACCGCCGTGCTTTGCGCCGCCAGCACATGCCCGGCCCACACCGACAAGCCCATCAGCATAGTCATCAACACGCCCAGGGCCAGTTCCAGGCGCAGATAAAACCACGCCGAAAACAGCGCCAACAGCACCGCAGGTGATAGCCACAGCCCGCCCACCGACCATTCGGGGCGCGACAGCAGCACGGCTACGGCCACCACAATCAACGGAATACCGATGAAGTGGCTGGCGATGTTGCGTGGGTCGCGGTGGTACGCGGCGTATTGACTGAGGTGGTCGACGAGGCTTTTCATTGTTGTTCCTCCTGTAGGATGTTTGATCATGCCCTGTCAGTCGGTGCCTAACTGTCAACTGGGCGACAATCTTCGGAGTTCGCATGGACACAGGGACATGGCACGCGCAATTGGCTCGCGGTCATTGGTTCAGCCATTTGCCGCCAGACTTGCAGCGTAGCCTGCTGGGGGCGGCGCGGTTGCGTGTGCTGACGGCGGGGCAGTACCTGTTCAAGCGCGGTGACCCGCCGTGCGGCGTGTATGCGGTGCTGGAAGGCACGGTGCGCATCAGTGCGGTCAGTGCTCAGGGCAAGGAAGCGGTGTTGAGCCTGGTGGAAACGCCCTACTGGTTCGGCGAGATCTGCCTGTTCGACAACTTGCCGCGCACCCACGATGCCTTGGCCACGGGTGCTTGCAGGCTGCTGCAGGTGCCGCAGTCGGCGATGCTCGGCATTCTCGAACGGCATCCGCTGTTCTGGCGGGAGATGGCGCTGTTGATGAGCCATAAACTGCGGCTGTCGTTGATCAATATCGAACAGACAAGCCTGATGCCCGCCTCAGAGCGGCTGGCCCATCGGTTGTTGATGATTGCCCAAGGCTACGGCGAAGTGGATCAGGCGCGCCGCGTGCTGCAACTGCCCCAGGAGGATCTGGCGGCGATGCTGGGCCTGTCGCGCCAGACCATCAACAGTCTGCTCAAGGCGCTGGAGCAACAGGGCATTATCGGCTTGAGTTACGGTGCCATCGAGATACGCGACCTCAATGGGCTGCGGCTGGCCGCGGGCCTATGAACCGCGATAGGTAGAGAAACCGTAAGGGCTGAGCAACAGCGGGATGTGGTAGTGCTGGTCGGCCTGCTTGACCTGGAATATCACCGGTACCTCAGGGAAAAACGTCTCGCGGTTAGCCTTCTTGTAGTAATCGCCGGTCTTGAACACCACGCGGTACTCGCCCGGCTGCATGCTGCGGTTGGCCGGGAACAGCTCGGCGATGCGGCCTTGCTGGTTGGTCACACCTTCAGACAGCGACTGCCACTTATCGCCCACATGCTGTTCAAGGGTGACATTGACCCCGGCGCTTGGCAGGCCGTTTTCCAGGTTGAGTACGTGCACGCTCAGGGGGTTGCCGTCGGCCAGGGCCAGGTTGCACAGGCCGCTCAGGCTCAGTGCGGCGAGGGTCATGCTCAAGGTTTTCATCGCGAAGTCCTTTTGAGGGAAGTGGAATCAAGGGGTGATTTTCAGGCCCAGTTGCTCGGCGGCCTGTACGGCGCAGGCTTCATCCTGCGCGGCGCCACCGGCACCGGCGATGCCTAGGGCACCGACCAGTTCGGCGTCGGCAAACAGCGGCACGCCACCGCCGAGCAACAGCAGCTCGGGCAAGCTGTTGAGGTTGGCGGCTTCGGGGTTATTACGCGCCCGTTCGGCAAACAGCCGGGTCGGGGTTTTTGTCGACAGCGCCGTGTACGCCTTGCGTTGGCTGGCGAGGCTGTTGTGCGGGCCGACACCGTCAGCGCGCAGGCCCAGCAACAGGTTGCCACCGCGGTCGAGTACGGTCAGCGCAGCGGTGCAGTGGGCCAGGCTGGCGTCGGCCAGTTGGCGAGCGGTGTGCAGATCCAGCTCGGCATGGCGTGGTAATTGTGGCGCCGCCTGGGCGACGGTGGCCACGGCGAGGCTCAGGAACAAGGCAGTGCGGTACATAGTGAGGGCTCCAGAAAGCAGGCCGTCACGGTAACCAGCGGACGCGGACAAAAGCCGCACAATTGGATGACAGGTTTGTAATCAAACTCAGGGATTTGTGGTGTTTGTACTGGCCTCATCGCAGGCAAGCCAGCTCCCACATGATGTGAACCCCATTCCCCTGTGGGAGCTGGTTTGCCTGCGATGAGGCCCTTCCTACTGCAACCCGTCGCGAAACTGCCCCGGCGTCATCCCCGTCCAGCGCTTGAACGCACGATTGAAACTGCTGGTATCGGCAAACCCCAGCAAATGGCTGATCTCGGCCAATGAGCACTGCGGGTCGCGCAGGTGCAATAACGCCAGGTTTTGCCGGCACTCATTGAGCAAGGCGTCAAACCGACACCCTTCATCGGCCAGATGCCGCTGCAAGCTGCGCAGGCTCAAATGCAGCGCTTGAGCAATGTGTTCGGCGCTTGGCTCGCCGTCTGGCAATTGCGCCTCGATGGCGGCGCGCACCTTGCGTTCCCAGGTCAGCGGTTGCAGTTGGGCGAGGGTGCGCTTGAGCACGGTTTCGTTGTGTTCGGCCAGCTCCGGGTTGGCGTCGTCCAGATGGCTGTCGAAGTCGCTGGCGGCGAATTCCAGGCGGTCTTCGTCGGCGGCAAACCATACCGGAGCGCGAAATACCCTGTGCCACGGCTCGGGGTCGGCGGGTTCCGGGCGCCGCAGGTAAACGGCCAACGGCGCATAGTCGCGACCCAGGCGGTTGCGACACGTGCGCACGTAGATCGCCGCAAAGGCATCAATCGCTTCCGGCGCGGGCGCAGGGCTGCCTGGGGGTTGGAGCAGGCGAAAACGGTAGACGTCGCCGTGGCGGCTCAGCTCCAGGTCCAAGGCATCACTGACCACCTGGTGATAGCGCACGATGCGCTCGAACACCTCGCGCAAGCTGCCGCTGGCCACCAATGCGTAACCCAGCGCATGAAAGGTGGTGGGGCTGACAAACCGCGACACCCGCAGCCCAATCGCCGGGTCGCCACTGGCCTGTACCGCCAGCGCCCATAGGCGCGTGGTGGCCGACAACCGGTAGCGGGCGTTGGGGTCGTCCATCTGCTGCGGGTCGAGCCCGGCCTCGGCGCACAGCGCGGCGCTGTCGAGGCCCAGGGCGTCGAGCTGCTTGCGCAGGGCACGGGTCCAGCTGGCGAGGGAAGTGGGTTCGGTCATGGCAATTGGCGCTTGTGGTCAACAGATTGGCGTGCGCGGCTAGCGCCCTGCGCTAGGGTTAGGTGCAGGATGCAGGCATCACTTCACAAGAGAATGGAAGCATGGACGGTACTTCTGCAAGCCCCCAGCCGTTGAACGCACAACAGCGTTCGGCGCATATCCGCGAGGTGGTGATGGCCGAAGGCGTGCGCTTGCGCCAGCGGCACCCCTGGTTGTTGCATCAGGACGCGCTGGGCGCAGGCATCCTGGCCTTTGCCCTGCTGGGCATGTTCGGCTCGGCAGCGCTCTATATCAGCGGTCATATGGCCTGGTGGGTGTGTCTGCTGCTCAATGCCTTCTTCGCCTCGCTCACCCACGAGCTGGAACACGACCTGATCCACAGCATGTACTTTCGCAAGCAACGCGTGCCCCACAACCTGATGATGGGCCTGGTATGGCTGGCGCGGCCAAGCACCATCAACCCATGGATACGCCGGCACCTGCACCTCAACCATCACAAGGTCTCGGGCACCGAAGCCGACATGGAAGAGCGCGCGATCACCAATGGCGAACCCTGGGGCATCGCACGGTTGCTGATGGTGGGGGACAACATGATGTCGGCCTTGATCCGCCTGTTGCGCGCCAAGACCTGGCCGCACAGGTTCAGCATCCTCAAGCGCGTGCTGCTGGTGTACGCACCGCTGGCCTTGCTGCATTGGGGCGCGTGGTACGTCTTCCTGGGCTTTCATGCCGCCAATGGGATTGCCAGTTTGATGGGCGCGCCCATTCAGTGGTCAGCCGGTACCTTGCAGGTGATGCAGGTGATCGATATCGCTGCGGTGGTGATCATCGGCCCGAACGTGTTGCGCACCTTCTGCCTGCACTTTGTCAGCTCCAACATGCATTACTACGGCGATGTGGAACTGGGCAATGTGATGCAGCAAACCCAAGTGCTGAACCCTTGGTGGCTGTGGCCGTTGCAGGCGTTCTGCTTCAACTTCGGCAGCACCCACGGCATCCATCACTTTGTGGTGAAAGAACCGTTCTACATCCGCCAGATGACCGCCAAGGTGGCGCACAAGGTCATGGCCGAGATGGGGGTGCGCTTCAATGATTTGGGCACGTTTGCGCGAGCCAATCGCCTGGAGCCTCAGGAACACCCGCGCACTGAGCTCTCTCTCAGCAAGCAATGAACGCCAATGGCAGGTCGCGGATCTGTTCGCGCACCGGCGGTTGGTAATGGCCGTCGCTGGTTAATTCGTGCAACAGCTCTTCGCGTAGCTGGTGGAATTCAAAACTGCTGCGCTGGCGCGGATGAGGCAGGGCGATCTCGACTACCTGCTTGATTCGCCCCGGACGCGGCTCCATCACCACCACGCGATCGGCGAGGAAAATCGCCTCTTCCACATCGTGGGTCACCAGTACCGTGGTGATCCTGGCGCGGGCACGAATCGCCAGCAGTTCGTCCTGCATCTGCTGACGCGTCAGTGCATCCAGGGCGCCGAAGGGTTCGTCCAGCAACAGGATGCGCGGGCTGGCCACCAGGCCGCGGGCAATCGCCACCCGTTGCGCCATGCCGCCGGAGAGTTGGTGGGGGTAGGCGCGAGTGAAGTCGGTGAGGCCCACCAGTTCGATAAAGTCGCTGATGCGACGGTTGCGCTCGGCCTCGTTCAGGGGCTCGTTGACCAGGCCCAGGCCGATGTTTTGCGCCACAGTCAGCCACGGGAACAGGCGGTGCTCCTGGAACACAATGCCGCGTTCGCCGCCGATCCCGCTGACGGCTTTGCCATCGACCTGGATCTCGCCGCGAAACTGCGTATCCAAGCCCACCAGCAAGCGCAGCAGTGTGGATTTCCCGCATCCACTGGAGCCGACAATCGCAACAAACTCCCCTTCGGCCACCTCCAGGTTGAATTCACGGATGGCTTCCAGTTCGAAGCCATCGACGTCGAAGGACTTCCCCACGTGGTTGAAGCTGACAATCGGTGCGTTCATGCGTGTCTCCAGCGGGTGGCACGGGTTTCGATGCGTTGGCCGATCAGGTTCAGAGCGGCGCCGGTGAGGCCGACCAGCAGCATGCCGCTCATGATCAAATCCATGCGCAGCAACTGTTGGGCGCCGATCATCAGGCTGCCGATGCCGCCATCTGAGGGCATGAAATATTCGGCGCCGAGGGTGCCCATCCAGGCGTAGATCAGGCTCAGGCGCAGGCCGGCGAAAATCCCCGACGCGGCGCCCGGCAGTACCAGGCGGCGCAAGCGTTGCCAGAGGTTCAGGCGCAGCACCTGCGCGGCTTCGCGCAGCTGGGGCGACAAGTTGAGCACGCTGCGCTGGGTGGCAATAAACAACGGGAAGAAGGCGGCGAGGGCGATAAACACCCACTTGGCCAGTTCACCCAGGCCGAACCAGGCGGTGAGCAGCGGCACCCAGGCGAAAATCGCGATCTGGCGCAGCGCGGACAAAGTGGGGCCAAGTAGCCGCTCACTGCGCCGCGACAGCCCCAGCCACAGGCCCATGGCAAAGCCCAGGCTACCGCCCAGCAGCAACCCGGCCAGGGCCCGGCCAAGGCTTTTGCCCAGCGCCGTAGTCAGGCTGCCATCCAGCACGCCCGCCACGCTGGTTTGCAGCACCGCCCAGGGGCTGATCAGAATGTTTGGATCGACCCAATCCTGCTGAGTCGCTACTTGCCATAACGCCAATAGCAGCAGCGGCAACAGCCAGGGTTGCAAGCGCTGCCAGCCTTCGTAGCGTGGCCCGCGTCGAATCTGCGCAGTGGCCGGATGGGGCCAGTGCACCCACTTGCGGTCCAGCCAGCCGATGCCGCGGTCCATCACCACACCCAGCACGCCAATGACCACGATGCACACGAAGACGATATCGAGCATGAACAACTGGCGCGCCCACACCATCAGGTAACCGATGCCTTCGCTGGAGGCCAGCAGCTCCACGGCCAGCAGGGAGGTCCAGCCCGCCGCCAGGGCCAGGCGTACACCGGCCATGAACGCAGGCAGTGCGGCGGGCAGGACCAGACGGCGGATCAGCAAGTGGCCAGGCAGGCGCAGTACACGGGCGGCTTCGCGCAGGTTGGGCTGGGCGTCGCGAACGCCTACCAGGGTATGCAGGGTCACGGGCACCACGATGGCCTTGACCAGCACCACCAGCTTGAGGGTTTCGCCAATGCCGAAAAACACCATGAACAGCGGGATCCAGGCGAGGGTCGGCACTTGCGCCAGCGCGCTGAACGTCGGGAACACCAAGCGCTCGGCGCGCGCACTGAAACCCAGGAACGCGCCCAGTATCGCGCCGCCACTGACACCGGCCAGCAGGCCCCAGAACAAGCGCTGCAAGCTGATGGCCAGATGGCTCCATAACTCGCCGCCGGCCAACTCCACCGCGCTGCTCCACACCAGGGCGGGAGTGGGCAGAATCTGCTCGCTCATCCAATGATTGCGGCTGGCCAGCCACCATAAGGCAAACAGTGTGAGCGGCAGCAGCCACGGCAATAAACGCTGGCCCAGCTGCGGCCAGCGCGGCGCGATGCCTTTGGGCGGGGCCGCCAGCGGCAGGCCCAGAAGTGAAATCCGGGCCATGGAAGACCTCCGAATGCGTTATGTGATTTCGATCTTACAAAAGCGTGATCAAGATGATTGTGAGATAAGAAAAGTCATTTAAAGCCTCACGCCGCCACGCATCCAATGCATTCGAAGAATATTTTCGATGCTGTTTATGCATATGCCTCTGGAGGCTGCGGGTTAGCTTGCATATTTCTAAAAGCTATTAAATTGTGAATTTATAGTATTTAAAGTTTTGTTCAGTCTGTGCCTACTTTTTGCTCCCCAGGCGACCGTCGCCCACCAGGAGCTGCGCTATGAAACTGCCCTTTAAACGTCTGATCAGCCTGTTCGCCGGCACCGCCCTGGCCGGGTTGGTGCATGCCGCCGACCTCAAGGAAATCCGCATCGCAGTGCCCGACCTCAGTGCCGGCAGCCAGCACAGCGGCGGTGGCATCACCGACGTGTTGCGTGAACAGCAGATCTTTGAAAAAGCCTTTGCCGACCAAGGCATCAAGATCCAATGGAATTACTTCAAGGGCGCCGGCCCGGTGATCAATGAAGCGTTCGCCAACGGCCAGGTGGACCTGGCCTATCTGGGCGACCTGGCAGCGATCATCGGCCGCTCCAATGGCCTTGACACGCGGCTGCTCAGCGCCTCTGCACGGGGAGTGAAACACTACCTCGGCGTGGTGCCGGGCTCCGGCATCAAGACCCTGCAAGACCTCAAGGGCAAGCGCGTGGCGGTGTTCCGTGGCACGGCCAGCCAGTTGTCGTTCGACAGCGCTTTGGCCAGCCAGGGCTTGAGCGAGAAGGACCTTAAGGTGATCAACCTGGACTTCAACGCGGCCGCTGCCGCCCTGGCGGCCAAGCAGATTGACGCCACCTGGGGCGGTTCCACTCTGACGGCGTTGCAGGCCAAGGGTTTGGCAGAGATACCGCTGACCACCAAGGACCTGGGCGATGCCGGCAGCATCCAGGCCGTGCTGGTGGGCAGCTCCAAATTCGTCGATGAACACCCAGACGCCGTGGCCACGTTGCTCAAGGCCCAGCAGCAAGCGGTGCAGTGGTTGACCGATGACAACAACAAACAGGCGTACATAGCGCTGGTATCAGGGCTGGCCAGTTACCCGCCGGTGATCCTCACCAATGATTTGAAAGACCAGAAACTCAGCGAAGTTTTCCCCTCCACACTCGACCCGGTGTTCCTTGGAAAATTGCAGGATGCGGTGGACCTGGCGTCCAGGGAGAAGTTGATTCGCAAGTCGTTTCAGGTGAGTGATTGGGTGGCGCCTGGGTTGGTGGCGGCGGGGCTCTGAGCTTGTCGGTGCCTG